>DAHVZT010000050.1 GCA_027323885.1 Acidobacteriaceae bacterium | reverse complement strand
AGCTCGAAGCGGCCTGAAAACCAGGTTGTGGAAGTATGGAAATCGCTACGCGATTCCCACACTCCCACCACCTCGACGACTACGGGATTATCCCCTCAACCCCAGCGCATATGGGGTACGCATTCTGAGGGCAAGGTCAGTCTCCTGCTTCGCTATGGGCGCGTCAGGCGTGATTGCAGATGGCTTCAGCAGGGAAGAAAATACGTTCTCAACATAGCTGTTTACCTTCGTGTCGCAAACCACATTGATAGGCCCTTCATTCGGATAGTGGAGTTCATGCGGGGAAGCCGATGCGCAGAGATTCCGCCAAGTCTGCTTTGGGGCGGCTTGCATCTGATTTCCGTTATTTTCGATCCGCCAAATATCTACGCGGGATGCGACAACCTTCATCTCAGGCGTAAGTCGATAATCACCAACGTATTTCTGAACTCCAAGATATTGTAGCCATGCGCTTCGCATCAAGGAACCTGGGAGCGCACTCTCACACGGAGACGTCGTCTTGAACTTGAGGATCGATTGACCATCCCGATCCAGGATCGGGCCAAATTGCAGCGGCGTATCATGCCAACAAATCTGCGTCTGATTGGAAATGGCCATCTGATACCCGTCGATCCAGTAGGTGCCCGGTGTCCGTCGAGCCAACGATTGGAGTACTTGGCTGTCGTGCGTCAGGTAGACACCAGCGGTATTGTGCTGGCGGAGCTTGGCGGCGATGCACTGGGGCATGGCCATGCAGAAGAGCAATGCAAAAACAGCGGCACGGCACAACAGGCATCTACGCATCTTTTCCAAATGCCCCCAAGCTTTACTTCGCATCCTGCACAATTGTGAGGATTCCACCTGCACGATGCCAAGACTTGCATTGGCGGGAAGACGCAAACTCCTTCGCCTGCGTCTTCAGGTCATGCTCGGTTTTCCGCGCTAACTGGAGGCGGGAGCGCCGCCAGCTCGATCAGGCGGAGCCTTTTCCTTAACGGTTTCTGGAGAAGCCTTCGCGAGCTTTTTGCCAGATTTTTTTATAAGTTGATGCAGCGTCGTAGAATCCAGCTCCGCTTCAAAATGTTTTTGCGCTTTTTTAAAGACCGCGTGAACCGCCTTGCGCAGGTCGTGCATGTCTTCCGATTCATGCGTGCCGCGATGCAACAGATCGCCTGAATCGAGCGCGCGGTAGATGTCCCTCAAGGTAATGCGCTTGGCGCTGCGGGCCAGCCGTGAGCCGCCCGCCGGCCCCTTCGCTGTGGCGACAATCTCTGCCTTGCTGAGCTCGCCGAGCAGACGCCGCACCACTACCGGATTGGTAGCCAGGGCAGCCGCGAGCGTTTGGGAGGTGTGGGATTTCTCCGGCTCCATCGCCATAAGCGCCAGCGCTTCAATTGCCGTCGAAAAACGCAGGTTCGCCGCCATGAGGGGAACTTACCACAAAACGGCAAAATCCCCTATGGGGAAGATTCCCCAGGCTCTTGCTCCGCGCCGGCTCTTATTTCGCCCAATACTGCTGCAGGAACAGATACCTGTCGCGATGCCGGTCGGGACGCGCCTCTGGGTTGGGTTGCAAATGCATGACCTGCCAGTCCTGCGGCTGGTAAGGTGGCCAGTTCGCGAGACCAGCCGCATTCGGGTTTCCGGTCTTCGCGAAATTGGTCCAGTAGCTTTGCACCAACTCCGACAATTTGTAATCTTCCGGTCTCCACTTTGCTCCCGTGCGAGAGTCCAGTGTGCCGAAGACATACTCGATGTCATCGGAATGGAACGCGCCAATGGCCGCCGGATGGAAGAGATCGCCAGGAGAACCAAAGTCAAAACGGTAGCGGTAGACCGGAGCGCCGCCGGTTTTCACCTGCGCCTCCAGCCAGGCCCAGGTGGAGTATGCGATGAACCTGTCTCCCGCGAAATCTTCCGCGGCGCGAACCGCTTCCGCATCGCTGGTGGCGGAATATGCGTGAAGAAACTCTCCGGAGAGTGTTCCAAACGTCTGGTTTGCCATAGCCTGCCAGCTGGCGACCGTGGGCTGCTGCGGTGCGTTCACTATTTGCGCCTTGCCCTCATCCTGGTTCCAACCGGCAAGCAGAGGCACATGCGCCTGTTTGCCGTCTGCATAGATGCTCGCCACGCTGTCCGGCAGAAGATATCCATCGATGTCCGGACGGAAGGCCAGGATGTTTCCACCGGTCTTGGTCGTCGCGGCCTTCAACAGATCGGCTGCGGGAAGGTTGCGCAGGGAATCGAGGCTGCTGTTGCCAAAGGCGCGCTGCGCAAATTGCTGGCCTTGTTCACCCGCGACATTCAACGGCTGAAAGACCAGTCCCGCAGTTTTGAATGCGCCTCCGCTTTCTCCGATGGCATGGACGAACAGGCCCCGGGAGAGCGGGGACGCCATCAGGGTGCTTACGGAAATCGATCCGGCGGATTCCCCAAAGATCGTCACATTGTTTGGATCTCCGCCAAACTTTGCAATGTTGCGATGCACCCACTGGAGCGCCGCCACCTGGTCTAACAGCCCGTAGTTCCCGGCCGCCTTCTGCGGCGACTCGGCGGCAAGCGCGGGGAGCGCAAAAAAGCCGAAGACGCCGAGGCGATAATTCATGGAAACCACCAGAACACCTTTTCTGGCAAGGAATTGCCCATCCTGACGCGGCTCCGAGGTGCCCCCTGCGACGAATCCTCCGCCAAAAATCCAAACCATCACGGGGAGCTTCGCGTGCTTTTTCCTGGCGGGCGTCCAGACGTTCAGCGTCAGGCAATCCTCACTTGGACCCGGATCACGAAAGCGCATATCTGGAAAGAGATTTGCCTGCATGCAGCGCGAACCAAAGCTGGTGGCGGGGCGCACTCCATGCCATTTCGCCAGCGGCTGCGGAGCTTTCCAGCGCAGCTGCCCCACGGGAGGCGCGGCATAAGGAATTCCAAGGAACTCCCGCACGGAGCCGTCCGCGGTCTGTTTTCCCTGCACCGCGCCCCGGTCGGTTTTCACCTTCAGCGGATTGCGCGCACTCGCCGGCATCGCGAGCAAAAGAAGACCGGCCGTCAAAACCAAAGCTCTGGAACGTAGAAGGATGCTCATAAGTGGGTTCCCTTTTCAGGCGCGGTGACAACATCCGGCAAGCCGCGCATCTTGCATCTTCCGATGGTACACACTGGGTTGCATCTGAGCATTCCCTACGGCATTACCTCGTTTGGTACCATCGTTGTTTCACTCGGGGGTCGATCGATTTTGCGGATACTTTTTGTAGGGGATGTTTTCGGAAGCGCGGGACGCAGAATCGTTCATGCTCACCTGCACCATGTTCTGGAAACGCATGCCGTCGATCTCCTCGTCGTGAACGCGGAAAACGCCGCCGGCGGGTTCGGCGTAACGCCGGCCATCGCCGACGAACTGTTCTCCTGGGGAGCTCATGTTCTAACCACCGGCAATCATATATGGGACAAGCGAGAAATCATCGACTGGATGAGGTCTGTTCCTGCGGACAGCAATGAAGCCCCGCGCCGCCTGCTTCGCCCGGCGAATTATGCTCCCGGCGTGCCCGGCCATGGCTTTTATGAAGGCCAGCTTCCCGACGGGACCGGGTACGCCGTCATCAACCTGCAGGGCCGGGTGTTCATGGCGTCCGGCGAAGATCCATTTCGCGTTGCGGACAGCATCCTTGCGCAGCTCCGGGCCAAAGTGATTGTGGTGGATTTTCATGCCGAGGCGACGTCGGAAAAAGTGGCGCTGGGGTGGTATCTCGACGGACGTGTCACCGCCGTTTTGGGAACCCATACCCACATTCCTACCGCGGATGCACGGATCTTGCCGGGCGGAACAGCATTCCAGACCGATGTTGGCATGAGCGGCCCCTACGATAGTGTCATTGGGGTGGAAGTCGAACAGGTGCTGGAGCGCTTTCTCTATGGAATGCCCGCGAAATTTGAGGCGTCGAAGAAGAATCCTAAGATGTGCGCGGCACTGGTCGAATGCGATCCCGCCACCGGACGGGCGCACTCGATCCGACACCTGATGCTGGGAGAGTAGACTCCCTGGCAGCTAACCGCGGATCAACGTGAGGAATTGTCTCCCTCCTCTGGCGAGCGTGCGAAGAAGTTCAATCCTTTTCGTTCCGGGCCGAAGCCAAAGATAAAAAACAGCGCGACAATCACGCAGCCCTCAAACAGCGTGAGCGCCCAGCGGTAGCCCAGATGGTTGCGCAGCGCGTACTCAATGCTGACGGAAGGCGAACCGATCAAAACTCCCAACTGATAGACAAAGCCAGGGAACAGGCTGCGCACGGCTGCAGGAGAAAGCTCGTTTAAATGCGCAGGGATGACCCCGAATGCTCCCTGAACGCCAAACTGCATCAGGACCGAGCCAGCCATGAGCATGGCAAGTGTGCCCCCGAACGCCCATGCGGGAATTGCGAGAAGCGCAACCGCCAGGCCAGCCATGATTGTGCGCCGTCTTCCGAACGCGTCCGAGAAGTGGCCGATGATCAGTGCTCCTCCGATTGCGCCGCAGTTGTAGAGGATTGCCAGAGTGGAGACGGTTCGATTGCTGAAATGATGCGCCGTTTTCAGAAAGTCCGGATAGAGGTCCTGCGTCCCATGGGACAGGCAGGTCATGACCGACATGACGAGCAGCAGATAGGCGAAACCTCTTTTGTGTTGCCAAAGCGTTTTAAAGATCTGGGCGACACTGGGCAGACGATGCAGTTCCCACGCTGCGGACTCCGGCGCTCCGATTGTGAGAGCGCCGATTACGACAGCGAAAAACAGTCCGCTGAGAAACATGGCCTGCCAGCCAAAGCGCGGCTCGATCGAGCGCAGTGCGATGGCGGCCAGCAGGTATCCGACGGGATAGCCGCCCTGCAAAATGCCGGACATCAGCCCGCGCCATCGCCGCGGCGTGGTTTCCATGACGAGGGAAGCACCCACTCCCCAGTAGCCTCCCATACCGATTCCATACAGCGCGCGCAGAAGGAAAAAGACACCGTAATTGGGCGCAAATGGAGTAAGCGCCGTAATGATTGAGAAATAAAATACGCATGCCACCAGCGGACGCTTGCGCCCAAACCGATCGGCCAGAGTACCCATCAGCAGAGCTCCCACTGGCCGCATGGCCAGCGTCAGCGTAATGGTCCAGACGATCGCCTGCTTTTCTACGTGAAAGTGGACCGCCAGCACGTCGACCAGGAACACCAGGACAAAGAAGTCGAACGCATCCAGAACCCACCCAAGAATGCCGGATACGGCTGCCAATCCCCACTTGGGCGTGTGATGGTCGGGTTCGGAAAAGCTGGACGCTGTGTCAGGAAGCATGCTGGATATTGGCATACAAACTAGGATCTGTGGAACTCTACACTTACGCGAAGCATTTCTGCACGATGCCATAGCGGGCTGCGCGCCAAAGAGTCCTGAAAAGAACGCCTCGCCTCCGCGATATACTGGTGTTTGCCGGTAACGGTGAGGGAGGAACATACATGTATCCAGAGATTATGGTGATTCCGATGCGCGAAGAACTGACGCGCGCGGGTATCAAGGAAGTTCGCACAGCGGAGGAAGTTGACCAGGCGCTCGCGAAGCCCGGCACCACGATGGTGGTCGTCAACTCGATCTGCGGCTGCGCGGCAGGCAAAATGCGCCCGGGCGTCCGGATGGCCCTGCAGCACACAACCCTGCCGGACCAGAAGATCACCGTGTTTGCAGGCCAGGATCGCGAGGCAACCGACAAGGTGCGCGCCCATCTGGAGGGAAATCCGCCAAGTTCCCCGGCAATTGCGCTCTTCCGGGACGGGAAGCTTGAGTTTCTGATGCAGCGTTCCGTCATTGAGAGTTCCTCCGCTCCGCAGATCGCCGAGTACCTGACAAAGGCATTCGACGAAGTCTGCGCCAGGACCAGCGCCTAGTCTCAAGAGATTCCGGCAACACAGAAGCGGTCCCGCTGTGGCGGGACCGTTTTCCTTTGGCGTCGAGAGGCGCCGCGAAAATCAAAACCCCGCGCCTGTTTTCAGGACACGGGGTTTTGATTTGGGTTCCTGTTTGCCCATGCCTCGATCACGAGACATGGGCAAAAGGCATTCCTTGCCATGCAACTACTGCTGGGAAGCGCGGTGATGCGTGGTGTGGTGTACGGGGCGAGGTTTCGCGGTCGCAGGAATTTCCCCGTCCTTCATGATGATCATGGCCGGATTCTGCGTATACGAATCGAACGTCGCAATAAACGTTGCCATGGAACCGATAGCGGGCGGCGTCCTCAGAGGCTTTTTCATGTTGATGGTGAAGTCGGCCTTGTTGGACTGCTGCGCATCATCGGACACGGCGACCTGGACCGATTCAGGCGTAGCGGCAATCACTTTGCCCGGAACCTTGGTCGTCAGCCCCTTCATGGTGTCCCACACTTTGCCCGCGTCCTCCGGAGTGCCATTCGCCAGCACAAATTCCTTGTCCGTCAGCGCCATCGTCTTCAGGTCCGGAGTGGATGTGACGGCGGTGTGCGCCAGTTCCTGCGGGGACGGCGGCGGCGGAGCGGGCTTGATGGTAAAGCCGGGGGGCGGCATCAGTGAGGTTTTCGTCTGCGCCTGCACCTGGTCGAAGCCATCATCCCCGCCATGGTACTTCTTGTACCAGTACTGGGCTGCCTTTTGGATCTGGTCCTTGAAAGGCTCTGGAGCGAAAGCTGCCGCACGCGCAAGATACCAGATCGCGTTTACAAGATCCTGCGGCTTCTCCTGCGTGTACGCCGTACCCAGCAAATATGTGTCCTGGATGCCAGGGCCGGCGGTCTGCTGCGCCGGAGGCATCGCCTGCAGCTCGGCCTGGAACTTCTGGATGGCGCCGGCGTAATCCTTCTTTTCCAGGTCGTCGGCGGCAATGGCGCCATAAAACAGCGGAGTGACGGCGGTCTTCATCTTGCTGAAGTTGGCCGCATCGGCGCCGGTGGGAGGAGGAGCATTCAATCCGGTCTGAGCGTCTTTGGCCGCCTCGTCCAGCAGGGGCTGCGCTTCCGCGGGGTTCGTTTTCTGGCCCGCCTCACTGCGCAGAACGAATGCACTCAGCGCAAGCGCACGCAAATCGTTGGGATCGATCTGGAGCACCTTACGCGCAGTGGCAAGCGCCTTGTCCGTATTGCCGGTCTGTCCATAGGCATCCATCAGCACTTCCAGCATCTGGCGCTTGACCACGCTGTTGGGATACTGCTGCAGAAATCCCTCGATTGCGGATTCCTTAGCCTGGGGCGTGGGCTGGCTTATGGCGGAATTGTAGGCGTTATATTCGGCGGGATCCTTGATGGTGATGGTGCCCGAAGCGGAACTCTGCGCCTGCATCAGCATCGGCGCGGCACCCATTGCGGAACTGGCCAGCGCCAGCACCGTGACGTACAGAACCTTCTTCATCTTTCACTCCTCGCGAACGAGTCCTTATAAGAATTGAATTATCCGACGCGTATGTCGAGTCTCCCCCCTCAGCTCCAGCAGATGGCCGGAGAAGCTTGCTGAAGGCTTCGATCTGCGCAGACCATGCCGCATTCGTGTGCTCGGATCCGCTTCCCTGCCGCTATAGACCGCACGCGCTTGTCTTGGACATTCCCTTGAAAAGAAAAACGTCCGGCTCTCTCGCGCTGATATATACCTGCAGGAACGCCGATCCAGGGGCGATTATAAAACCGATCTCCCCAATTACGAATCAGTATTCCATTCCGCAACGATATGACGCAATAGCGCGCCAGCATGTACGATCCGATCAGGAGCTCATGGACATGACGAAGTGGCCGGAAAATACACCGAAAACAAGGTACTTGGTTCTCGGCCTTGCATTCACGCTGCTTGCCGCCCTGTGGCTCATCTTCAAAATTGTGCGTTAACCCGGGGGCGGGCCGCGCCCCTCCAGCGGAGACTTCCATGCAGAATGACTTTGTGAACGGAAAGATATCTGTCATCACTGGGGCCAGCGCCGGGATAGGCGCGGCCATAGCAAAAAAGCTGGCGGCCATGGGGTCCCGCTGCATCCTGATCGCACGCGATCCCAGCCGGCTGAAGAAGGTGCAGGACGAGATTGCCGCGGCAGGCGGCAAGGCCGAGTCGCACCCATGCGATCTTTCGGATGCGGACCAGATTGAGAAGCTGACCCGCACGCTGCTTCAGGCGCACGCCCGATGCGACATTCTGGTGAACAACGCGGGAATCGGGTCATTCGGCAGCCCACTGCATCTGACCGATCTCGCGGAATGGGAGCGGACGATTGCGATCAACCTGCGGGCGCCTTACCTGCTGCTGCGGGCGTTTGCTCCGGGAATGATTGCCGCGCGCAGCGGCCACATCATCAACATCTCTTCCCTGGCCAGCAAAAATCCGGTGCCGAACGCCGCTGCCTACGCCGCCTCCAAATGGGGTCTGAATGGCATGATGGTGTCCGCAGCGGAGGAACTACGTCAATATCAGGTGCGAGTCTCGCTCATTGCTCCGGGCTCCGTGCAGACGGGCTTTGGATCGGGTTTGGCTGCGCAAAAGAGTAGCCTGGGCGCCATTCAGCCGGAAGACATCGCCGAGATCGTGGCTTTACTGGCCAGCCAGGCCGATCAGTCCTTTATCAGCGAAGTTCTTGTGAGGCCCACGCTCAAGAAGTAATCGTGTTCTACATCTGGGGTTAGAGACACCTTATCCACAATAGGTAGTGCAGGATTTGTTGACCCCCTGCCAGCAGAGGATTAAAGTGGAAGCCATCGGCGGCCACTTGCGACCCGTGGCAACCTTTTGAAAGGAAACACGGCTTGCTCGAACTCAAGCGGATTCACATTCTCGGCTTTAAATCTTTCTGTGACCGCACGGAAGTCCTTCTCGACGGCCACGGAATCACCGCCATCGTGGGGCCTAACGGGTGCGGAAAATCAAACATTTCCGACGCCATCAGCTGGGTACTGGGAGAGCAGTCGGCAAAAAGCCTTCGCGGCGTGAAGATGGAGGATGTCATCTTTTCCGGCACCCGCGACCGCAAGGCCACGGGAATGGCGGAGGTGTCCCTGATCCTGGCCGATCCGGAGGTGCACCAACCCGCGAAAGGCACTGCGGCTGGCGCTCCCGGCCCCGAGATTGTTGAAGATGACTGGGACGAGGCCGCGTTGCGGGCGAAAGCCGCGCAGGAGACGGAAAGGACCATCGCGGAACTTCAGCCGGGACAGCCACTCGAGGAAGATGCCGAGGCAGGCTCGACCGATGGTTCGCCGGAAGCCGAGGCAAGCTCCGCCAGCGGGACCGCCGAGGAGAATGCTGTAGTCCTGAAGGTCCGGCGCCGCAAATTTGCCCGCAATCAGGCGCAGGACGGCGAAGTCATCATCACGCGCCGCCTGTTCCGCACCGGCGAGAGCGAGTATCTGCTGAACGGAAAGCTGTGCAGGCTGCGTGATATTCACGACATTCTGATGGGAACTGGCCTGGGATCGGAATCCTACGGAATCATCGAGCAGGAACGCATCGGACAGTTGCTGAGCAGCAAGCCGCACGACCGCCGCGCGATCATTGAGGAAGCGGCGGGCATTACACGGTTTAAGACGAAAAAGCGTCTTGCCGAGCTGCGTCTGGAGCAGGCCAGGCAAAATCTTGCGCGGGTCAACGACATCTTTGATGAAGTTGCGCGGCAGATGAATTCTCTCAAGCGGCAGGCCGCGAAAGCCGAACGATACGGCGCCCTGCGGGACGAACTCCGTCAGCGCCTGCGGGTGGCGATTGCGACGAGACTGTCCATGATGGATGCGGCGTCCGTGGCCGCGACGGAAACCCTGACGCAGCTTGCCGCAGAGATCGAGGAGTTGACCGGGAGGGTTGCAACCGCCGATCAGCAACGCGCGGCGATCGTTGCCGAAGGCCACGCGCGGGAGCAGCAGGCCCGCGACGCCGCGACTCGCACCAATGCCGCATCGGTTGAACTTGAGCGGACAATTACGCAACTGCAGTCGAACCGTGAGCGCGCCTCGGATCTGGCGATCCGCCTGCAGGCCGCCCGGGCAGAACTTACCCAGACCCAGGCGCAGCTCGAGGCTGTTGCAACGGAGCGCAGCCAGCAACAAGCCTTTCTGGCACAAGCGCAGCAGGAGGTCGATGCGGCGCGCCAGGGAATGCAGACGCGGCAACTTGCCTCGCAAAAGGCGCGAGCGGACCTGGCGGCCGCAGACCAGCGCATTGAAACCTCCCGGCGGCAGATGCTGCATTGGCTGAATCAGGCCAACCAGGTGCGCAACCAGATCACGCAGGGTGAGGCGGCGCTGGACAACCTGCAGCGCGAGGCAGACCGGCTGGCGAGCGAGAGGTCAACCGTACAGGGCGAGCTGGAGAAGCTGGGCGCCGAACGGGGGCAGATTGCAATGACGTTCCAGTCTGCCAGTACCTGCCTGCAGGAGCTTGAATCGGAATTGAAAGACCTGCGCTCGCAACTGGAAGCACAGCGTTTGCAGGAAACCGCATCAAGGCGGCAGGCGGATCAACTGCGCGCCGAACAGGCGGCCCAGCAGGGACGCCGCAATTCTCTGGAAGCGCTGATTCGCGAGCATAGCTACTCCACCGATACCGTCCGCAAGCTGCTTCGCGCGAACACGCTGGAAGGCGGTCATGCGCCCGTCGGTGTGCTGGCGGACTTTGTGGAAGTCTCCGACCAATACGAAAACGTGGTGGATGAGTTCCTGCGCGACGAGCTGAATTTTATCGTGGTCAAGAGCTGGAATGCCGCGCAGGAAGGCATGCGCGTGCTCAAGACGGATGTGGACGGGCGGGCAACGTTCCTGGTCCATCCAGACGATTCACAGGCGAAGTTCTCCTTCGATCCCAGCATGGTCCAGCCACTGAGCGGCAACGGGCAGGAAACTCGCGAGGGTGTGGTGCGTTTGAAGGACTGCCTGCGCGTTCTGGACGGCTTTGGCAGCTCCCTGGAAGTGATTCTGCCTAAACTGCGCCACGGCTACGTTGTGCCCGATTCGGAGACCGGCCGCACGCTCGCGCTGGAAAACCCGGAGGCGTTTTTTCTTGCGCCGAACGGGGAATGTTTTCACAACGTGACTGTAACCGGGGGCAAGCCCAGAGCGGAAGGCCCGCTTGCGCTGAAGCGGGAATTGCGAGTCGCGCAGCAGACCCTGGCGCGCACAGAAGAGAGCCTGGCGCGGGCCGACATGCAAACCGCGCAATTGGCGCATGCCGTCACCACTGTGACAGAACAGATTGAGGCCAAGTCGAACGAGCGCCGCCGGGCGGAGCAGGAGTCGGCCAACACGGGAGCCGCGCTGCGGCAGCTGGAGGCCGAGGTGAGCCGCCTGGACAAGCGTCTGGCGGACTGGACACTGCAGGCGGAACGCAATAAGCAGGCGCACTCGGAAAAGACGGCGTGGGTGGCGCGACTGCACGAGCAAATTCTGCAACATGAACAGCAGCGGGTCCGCTTTGAACTCGAGTTGGCGCAAGCCGAGGGCTCGCTTGAGGCGCTGCGCTCCGCCCGCGACACGGCGCAGCAGGAAGTGGCGCAGGCCTCGATCGAGCTGGCGGGTCTGGAAGAGCGGCGCCGCGGGGCGGCGAATTCCGCGGAGCGGCTGGACAGAATGCTTCAGGGGCTGCAGCAGAGGGTGCATCAGTTGGAGCAACAGATCGCTGCCGGGGAAGCAGAGCAGGCGCAGCGTGTCGTGGAACAGGAGCGGTTGCAGTTTCGCAGCCAGGAACTGGAGATGGCACGGCAAGCCGCGCGCGAAGAGGCCGAAGGGCTGGCAGCACAGACCACTGCTCTGCGCGAGCAGGTGTCGCATTTCGAGCAGCAGCTTCGCGAACAGCGAGCCGAGCTCGAGGCAGTGCGGGAGAGGCGGAGTGAGGAGGCAGCGCGCGCCGCGCGGCTCTCGTCAGATCTGGCGCATCTCGAACAGACTTGTCTGCAGGAGCTTTCGGTGAGTGCCGATGAGTTGCGGAGCAACGATTCCATCCACCGCATGGAGTTGAACTCTCTGGCAGCGGAAGAGGAAGAGTGCCGCGGCCTGAAGCAAAAGCTGGAAGCAATGGGGCCGGTGAACATGATGGCTCTGGAGGAGTTCAAAGAGGCGTCCGAGCGCCATGGTTTTCTGGAGACGCAGCGGAAGGACCTGATCGACTCGATCGGGAACACGCAGAGCAGTATCCGGGAAATTGAGGGGGTGTTGCGCAGCAAGTTTGAAGAGGCTTTCGCGGCCATCAATGAAAACTTCTCCGCGACGTTCACTCACCTGTTCGGCGGTGGCCAGGCGTTCATGAAGCTCACCGACCAGGAAAACTCCGACGAGAGCGGCATCGATATTATCGCGTCGCCGCCGGGCAAGAAATTGCAAAATGTACTGCTGCTTTCCGGCGGGGAAAAGGCATTGACTGCGCTTTCGCTGCTTATGGCGATTTTCCAGTTTCAGCCCAGCCCGTTTTGTGTACTCGATGAAGTCGATGCGGCACTGGACGAAACCAACGTGGGACGCCTTGCGAACATGCTGCAAAAAATGAGCGGGCGCACCCATTTCATCGTAATCACTCACAGCAAACGAATGATGCAGACCGCGGATGCGATTTTCGGCGTCACCATGCAGGAACCGGGCGTTTCGAAAATCGTCTCGGTGCGGCTGGGCCATGATCGCAGACAGGACAGGGCGAGCCATCGCGCCTCCGCCTAAAGCCGCCGTACAACAGGACTTCCGGGCAGGGCATCTCAAATTCCTGAACCGGAATTGGATCATGATTGCATGGAAAGGCGCCTCAAATGCCTGAAGCTCTGCTGCAAACCGACTTCCCTACGCTTCGCCTGCATGCTCGCGGCAAGGTGCGGGACATCTATTCTGCCGGAGACGACCTTCTCATCGTAGCCACCGACCGGATTTCGGCGTTCGATCACGTGCTGGCCAGCGGAATTCCGGGAAAAGGAAAGATTCTCACGGACATTTCGCTGTTCTGGTTCAAGCTGCTTTCCGATGTTGTGCCGAACCATCTGATCACCGCGGATATCGACGAGTACCCCGCTTCGCTCCAACCATACCGGGAGACCCTGCGCCACCGCTCCATGCTGGTGAAGCGAGCCGAGATGTTCCCTGTGGAATGCGTTGTGCGTGGATATCTTTCGGGATCCGCCTGGAAGGACTATAAGGCCACGGGAAGAGTTTGCGGCGTGACGCTGCTGCCCGGCCTGGCAGAATCGGAACGATTGCCGGAACCGCTGTTCACTCCCGCCACCAAGGGCGCGGACGGCCAGCATGACGTCAACATCTCCATGGCGGAAATGGGAGATCTCATCGGACACTCCAACGCAGATCTGCTGCGTGACCTGAGCCTGATGATTTACGATCGCGCGTACCGCCACGCGGAAAAGCAGGGACTGATTCTTGCCGACACCAAGTTTGAATTTGGACGAACGGCACAAGGCGTGGTTCTGGCGGATGAAGTCCTGACTCCGGACTCCTCGCGCTACTGGATCCAAACTTCCTACCATCCGGGCGGACCTCAGGCCTCGTTCGACAAGCAGTTCGTACGGGACTATCTGCTGCAGAGCGGATGGAACCAACAGTCTCCCGCTCCGGAACTGCCTCCGGAAATCATTGCCCGGACCCAGGAAAAGTACCTGGAGGCGTTTCATCGAATCACCGGCCGCGTTCATCTCGGTTAGAATCCCGTCACCGGGATTTTCATGACGCCTTTCGACTGGATTGTGGTCGCCGTTGTTGTGCTCTCTGCGATTCTGGCCTTTTCTCAAGGTTTTCTGCGGGAGATTCTCTCGCTGGCCGGTCTTTTCGCAGGCTGGAGTCTGGCACTCTGGAACTACCGGCGGTTGGCCGTTCCGTTGTCCCGATCGATACGGTCTCAATCCATCGCCGATGCTCTTGCCTTCGTTCTGATTGCCGTGGGCGTGATGCTGGTCTTCGGTCTGGCCGGCAGGCTGGCGGCTTCTCTGGCAAAAAGAGTTGGATTGGGTGGACTGGATCGGCTTCTCGGAGCCATCTTCGGCATCGTTCGGGGCTGCGCACTGGCCGTCCTCGCGGTGCTCGTTCTGGCTGCCTTTCTACCGCAGACATCCTGGCTGCGCGGCTCGCGCTTGGCGCCTTATTTGCTTTCAGTTGCGGACGAATCTTCAGCCGCCGCGCCGGCTGGACTTCGAGTGAAAATAGAACGCGGCGTTGCGACCCTCGAACACATTCCGCCGGCATGGTTACAATTAGACTTGCATTCCCACCCTGGGACACGTTAGAACATTCAAACAGACTTCTCGACTGCCCCTCTTGAAGTAGAACATCCGTGTCGAAAACAGACCGGGAATTGACAGCCATTTCGACAAGCGAGTGAGGTCAGCGTGAAACGCGAATTGGACAATCTGGTGACACAGATGTACGCCAGCGGTATTCCCTATGAAGAAGCTGTTCGCGAGTTTCGCCGCCGTTACATCCAGGAAGTTTTAGGCCGCAACAAAGGAAACCAGTGCAAGGCAGCCCGGGAACTGGGCGTCCACCGCAACACGCTTAGCCGGATTATGGACGATCTGGAGCTGGATGCCACCCAGATCAAGCTGGGGCTGAAGCGTCCTGCCCGCAGCGAACGCGCTGTCGTTCCGCCGGTCCAGATGGTACGCTCAAGGTAGCGGCAAGCTGCCGCGAAGGCGTTCCTGTGGCACTGAAGGACATTACCAGGGTACGGCAGGCGGACGACGCCATCCTGAGCCCAAGAACCAAAAAACTGAAGAAATCGCAGGGCGAAAGCTCTTGCTGCAGCCCGCGCGGCTACAGTGCGCGTTGGGTCCCTACCCGGCAGTCCGCCATTGCCGCTCTGCTGCTTCCGTTTTTTGGCGCCTTTGCGTCCGTTTCACCCTTGGCCGCACAGCAGGCGGCTGCTTCAGCACCTCCAGCAGCAGCAGCATCTCCAGCAGCAGCGGTCGGCAACGTGCCGCAGACAGCCCCATCTGCCGCGCAGACAAAACAGACTTCGTCCGATAAACCGGCGGCTCTGCCCCCTATCAGCGAGCAGCAGAGCACTCTGGCCCGGAACCTATTTCGCAAAGGCGCACGCGCCCTTCGTGCTCACAAATCGAAAGAGGCCTTGCAGTTGCTTTCCGAAGCGCACCATCTGGATCCGGCCAACGTACCCTACCTGGCCGCCTATGAGATTGCGCGTCAGCAGATTGTCGGCACGATGATGCATTCCGCTGCCGCCCAGGCGGAGGCCGGCGATACTGCGCAAGCGGCGAAGCAGTTGCAACAGGCATTGAAGGTCGATCCAAGCAATCCTTTCGTGCGGGAGCATCTGGACTCGCTTGCAGCGCAGGAACCTGCGGTTGTGCGCGAAACTCCTATGCCGGAGTTCAGTAGCGGAGTGATCGAGTTTGCGCCGACCGTCGCGCGGGCAAGCATCCATTTCCGGGGCAATGCGCAGCAGGTCATCCCGCAGGTATTTGAGGCGTACGGCATCCATGTGGTCCTGGACGACTCCGTACCCACCCAAAACGTACGCCTGGATCTTTCGAATGCCACTTTTGCTGAGGCCTCGACCGCAGTGCAGCTGACGACGCGCACGTTTGTGGTGCCGCTGGATCCGCAGCGCGCACTGATCGCCAAGGACACCAAAGAGAATCGTGCCAAGTTTGAGCGCCTGCTGCTGGAAACGGTATTTTTGCCAGGCCTTACGGCTAAAGAGATGGCGGACCCGGTCAATCTGGTAAAGAACGTATTTCAGGTGAGACAGGCCTCCGCGCGTCCGAACAATGGAACGCTCACCATTCGCGCTCCAGAGAACACGCTACGGGCCATCAATGCCACGCTGGCTCGTTTGTACGTGGACAAACCGGAGGTGATCCTTGACGTTAAAATCTACCAGGTCAACGACTCCCGGCAGGAGACGTTGGGCGTAACGTTTCCGCAGTCCGTTTCTGTGTTCAACGTTGACTCGCAATTGCAGAGCATCATCGCAAGCAACCAGAGCACAATCTCGCAGCTCGTTTCCAGCGGTCTGGTCAACCCCGGGGACCTGGCGGGAATTGCGGCCCTGCTGGTGGGTCTGGGCCTGGTGCAGGGTACGGTGCTGAATCAGCCATTTGCCATGTTCGGCAATGGACTGACCCTCAGCGGGCTGTCCTTCGGCGCAACCACAGGCAACGCCTCCCTGAACATCGCCAACACGCGCGAGCTTGACCACATTCAGTTGCGCGCGGGAGATTCGACGCCGGAAACCTTCCTGGTCGGCTCCCGTTACCCGATCATTACGCAGAGCTATTCTGCAGGCACCCAGACTCCGACCGCACTGACCAGCCTGGCAGGGCTGGTCTCCGGCTCGGGCGCAGCGGGCACCCAGCTCTCGGGAGTCAATCCGCTGGCTACCGCGCCAACGGTGACCTACCAGGACCTTGGGCTGACAATGAAAACGACCGCAACGGTGCGGCAGGGAGACAGAGTCGATCTGAAGCTCAAGGTCAAGATCGCCGCCCTTGCAGGCTCATCGATCAATGGCGACCCGATTATCAACAATGAATCGTTCACGACAGCCGTCCAGGTACATGACGGCGGAACGGCCATGATGGTGAGCAGTGTGAGCCAGCAGGAGGTTCGCTCGCTGACCGGCATACCGGGTCTGAGCGAACTTCCCGGTTTTGCCTGGACAGCGAGCCCGAACACTCAATTGATCGTGGGAAATCTGCTGATCCTGATTTCACCTCACATCGTCAGCGCGCTTCCGCCAAACAGCGTAGCCACGAAGATGCTGTATGTCTCGCCGCAAAGCTGATCGCGAAGTTTTGGTCGGCAGTGGCAAAAACCCCGTATCACGACCGAATGATCTGCTATCCAAGCCATCTGGGATTATGGGCGGTGCTATCGAAGTGATTGGAAGTTTTGAAGGGCTCGAACTGACCGGTTTTTGCCGCGTCGCGTGTTCGCGCGAGGAGTGCTTGCACCTGGGCCTGGCTCATCGGACGGAAGGTGCGGACCGCTTCAAGCGCCTGATCCAGAACGGGAATGGAATCGATGCCGGTGATTACAACCGAGACTGGCTGCTGCAGAGAATAGTGCAGAGCTTCGATCGGCTGAACCGTCTTGCTCTCCAGGATGTAGTGATCTCCGAAGGTTTTCATGGCCAGCACGCCGATGCCTTGCTGCAGCGCTACGGGCATCACTTCCGTGGTGAAGGAGCGAAAATGGGCGTCCATCACGTTGATCGGCATCTGCACGGTATCGAAGTGGAAACCGTGTTGTTGTGCCACCTGCAGCATCCGTAGATGAACCGCGGGATCCTTGTGCCCGGTAAAGCCTATGTAGCGGATTTTGCCGGCCTGACGAGCTGCAATCGCACCTTCGATTGCGCCTCCGGGAGCAAAAATCCGGTCCGGGTCTTCCATTCGAATCACTTCATGGAACTGCACCAGGTCGATCATGTTGGTCTGCAGGCGTCCGAAGGATTCCTCCAACTGCTTGTTGTAGGAGTCTTTCGTACGTCCATCGACCTTTGTCATCAAAAAGACCTTGTCGCGGTACCCATCGCGCAAGGCCTGGCCCATGCGGACTTCGCTGATCCCCTCGTTGTAATCCCAGGAATTGTCGAGGAACGTGATTCCCTTATCGATGGCGGTGCGGATGATCTGGATACTCTCCGCCGGAGTGGACTGTTTTCCAATGTGAAAGCCTCCCAGTCCGATGACGGAAACCTTCTCGCCGGTTGTGCCCAACTCACGATATTGCATGTCCGGCGAGGTAGGCCTGGTGATTGGGTGTTCCGTGCCCCCGCCGCTGGGAGCGGTCTGTCCAAAACCGCTGCTGCTGGCTGCGGCCACTCCGGCGGCAATTGCGGATTTAATAAAGCCTCTGCGTTCCATTGCTTTCCTCTCCAGTAGCTCTTCTACTGCGATGCCGGTGTGTGCCGCGGGGCTCCGGCTCTGCCACGATTGATCATGGTCGCGACGTACGCCGCGCCAAAGCCGTTGTCGATATTGACCACGCTAATGGCGGGCGAGCAGGAGTTCAGCATTCCCAAAAGAGCGGCGATGCCGCCGAAGGACGCGCCATAGCCGACGCTCGTCGGCACGGCTATGACGGGAACGTCGACGAGTCCGCCAACCACGGACGGAAGCGCGCCTTCCATGCCTGCGCAGACGATTAAAACATTCGCTTCCTGCAGCGTGGAGCGGTGCGCCAGCAGACGGTGCAGACCGGCAACGCCAACGTCGGCGATCAGGTGAACTCGATTTCCCATAATCTCCGCCGTGACACGAGCCTCCTCCGCCACGGGCAGGTCGCTGGTCCCGGCACAGACCACTCCGACAAGACCTGGTAACGGCGGGTTGTCCGCCTGGCGCAGTGTGATGCAGCGCGCGAGTTCGTGATATTGCGCGCGATCTTCCTGCCGATGCACGGCCTCAAAGACCTGCGGGTCCGCCCGGGTGGCCAGCACGTTTACACCGGAGCCAGCCAGACTCGCGAAGATCGTCGCCACCTGGCCGGCCGTTTTGCCGGACGAAAAGATCACTTCCGGCATGCCGGTGCGCAGAGTACGGTGATGGTCCACCTTGGCAAAACCCAGGTCCTC
>DAHVZT010000049.1 GCA_027323885.1 Acidobacteriaceae bacterium | reverse complement strand
GATGATCCTGTGGCACTCGCTGCTCCAACGAAACATAGCTGAACATCCCATCCTGAACCCGCTCGTCTCCACGCATACCCGTTAGACGAACAGTCCTGCTGCAACGCCGCAGACAGAGTACCTATTTCAACAAGTTCCTAGAGCCACAATCTCTCTGTTGCGTCCTGGGGCACCCAACTACCAAAACGGCATGGTTTCTTCACTTGAGAGCGAGGGCGAGCTTCGGTTGAATATATACATTCCATCAAGCACCCCGCCGACCGCGCCTTCTCTGTCAAAGAAAATCGTGCAAGTGGCCGCAGCTTGCCTGCTGCTCGCCATCTGCGCTGGAATACTCGCTGCGGGCATGACCTCCAATAGCGCAGCCAACCGGGATTTCATTTCATACTGGGCTGCGGGCCAGAGAATCGCACATGGTGCTGACCCCTATAACGGTCTGGCGATACTCAAGCTAGAGAAATCTGCTGGATGGCAACCAAATCGGCCCCTCATTATGCGCAATCCTCCCTTTGCGCTGTTCCTCACGATCCCACTTGGCTTCGTAAACGCTAAAACGGGCGCTGTTCTTTGGTCTCTTGCGATTCTTCTTTGTCTCATGACCTCACTTCGCCTTCTCCGCAGGATGCATGGCTGCCCAAACAATAGATTGCATCTCCTCGGCTATGTGTTCGCGCCTGCGCTGGCATGTTTACTTGCAGGCCAGACCTCCGCTTTTGTTCTGCTCGGCCTCACGTTCTTTTTATACTTCCATCGCTCGAGGCAGTTTCTCTCTGGCGCAGCCCTTCTGCTCTGCGCACTGAAACCGCATCTCTTTTTACCTTTTGGCGTCGTTCTTCTTGCTTGGATTGGAATGTCCAAGGCATATCGCATCCTCGCCGGCGCAACCCTCGCCCTTAGCGTCTCCTGCGCCCTGTCCTTTCTGTTCGATCGCTCGATTTACTCACAATACTCGTCGATGGCGGGCTCAACGGGCATCGAGGGAGAATTTGTCCCAACTTTGAGCGAGCTTTTTCGGATCGCCATCCGGCCAGAGGCCGCGTGGCTGCAATTCCTGCCTGCCTTGCTCACCTCCATTTGGGCGCTCTGGTACTTTCGCCGTTCTAGCAGGTATTGGGATTGGAGCACACATGGGTCTTTACTGCTTATGATCTCGGTCCTCGTAGCACCGTATGCTTGGCTGACGGATCAGGTCGTACTCCTACCGGCAATCCTGCAGGTCGTCTACTCTTACTCAGATTCAAGCCGAGATCGTCCTTTAATCTGGTTTGCCTTGGTGGACGGAACGGCTCTCTGTGAGGTGTTCTCGGGAGTGCAGTTGGATTCCGTCCTTTTCACCTGGACAGCGGCAGCATGGCTGGCCTGGTATTTATGGGCCATGCACCCAAGCCGAAATCCATCAAAGTGCCCCGAACCCGTCTTGCTTGCCTAACTGCACTGAAAACGTGCCAGCGGAAAATCCTAACGCCTGCAGCCTCCGGCGCTATGCTAGAGTCAAACTCCGCAGCAGTTATTTCAATCCCCTGGCCAGTTGCTAATTCTTTTCCCTGCACCGGGGAAATAATTTGCCCTCTCCGGCCGCCGGATAATTAGTTTTCTGGTGGAATCTGTCGATTTGCGCTGCTTCCGGCGTCTCTTGAATGCGGTCGGCACATCTTGTGAACGGAAATTGCGCCAGCGATGTATACGGGCGTATCTATCTAATTCCCCCCGTATACAGACGTTCACACCACTTCCGTAGCACAGGTTCTAAATCGCTGATTTTTTGTGATAGAACGGCCCCAGCTATGGCACGCTGCTTGCTCTAGGTAAGGACGTCCAGCTAACCCTGGAACATAAATCCATATCGAGGGACATTCCAATGAACGATAAATTGATTGCACTGTACGTCAATATCCAGGCTCTATTGGCGAGGGAAGAAGGTCAGGACCTCATCGAATACGCGCTCGTAGTTTCTCTTATCGCCTTTGCCGCTGTTGTGGGCATGCAGTCGCTGGCCACCGACATCAACACGGCGTTTATCGCCATCGGCACCAAAATGACTACCTATTCCTAGTCCAGAACTTCCGATTCCAGGCAGATCCAACAGAACTTCAGTCGCTTCACGGGGAGAGATATCCTGAGCGGGTTCAAGCCCGCCGGAGTGCTCTCCCAAGCTTTTCCAACAACTTTGCTGGCGTGTGGATGAGCGAGGAGAAAGCAGAGAAAGCTAAGGTCGTCCAATAATCACTTCCCGGGTGCGGGCATTAAGCGGACCGCATGAGAATCGCCGAATATGATGCAACCAGCGCCAGATAGAGCCGTCTCGTTGATGACGATCGAAGGTGGCCTGACGCTGATCGTTGTCGCGACGGCGCTTCTGCGACCCGAGGTCGGATCGGGCCTTTTTGCTCGCGCCGAGCACGCCTTCGGCAGTCTTGCGCGAAAGAAAAGTTTGTCAGTCGCGGTTGTTGGTGCAAGTGCCTTTCTGCTGCGTTTAGTCATTCTGCCTTGGTGTCCAATTCCTGGGCCTTTTGTCAATGACGATTTCAGCTTCTTGCTCGCGGCGAACACTTTTGCGTCAGGAAGACTGACTAATCCAACTCCTGTGATGTGGCAGCACTTTGAAAGCCTGCAGATCACAATGAAGCCCACGTACATGTCCATGTATTTTCCGGCACCCGGGATAGTGATGGCCGCCGGAAAAGTGTTGACAGGAAATTCTTGGTTCGGGATTTTACTCTCCACCGCGTTGATGTGTGCGGCTATCTGCTGGATGCTGCAGGCATGGCTGCCTTCCAGATGGGCTCTCCTTGGCGGAATGGTGGCGGTCTTACACCTGGGCCTTTTCAGCTATTGGATTAATACCTACACTGGCGGTGGCTCGATCGCGGCCCTTGGTGGGGCGCTGGTGCTCGGAGCACTTCCAAGGTTCATGAAATCGCTGCGGCTTCGAGACAGTCTGCTGATGGCGGCCGGCATCGTCCTCCTCGCCACGAGTCGCCCCTATGAAGGCATCCTCCTTTGCCTACCTGTAGCTTTCGTCCTAGGGCGCTGGATCGTTTCCGGGGGCAAAAGACCGACCTACAGATTGCTACTACGCCGGACCGCCTTTCCGCTCGCGCTGATTGTTCTTGCTGGGGCTGGGATGGGCTATTACAACTATAGGCTTTTTGGGAGCCCGCTCACCCCACCTTATAAGATCAATCGCGCTACATATGCCATTGTTCCCTATTTTGTTTGGCAAGCACCGCATCCTGAGCCAGTTTATAGGCATAAGGCAATGCGGGATTTCTATGTCCATGATGAGCTTGCGATCTTCAAAGAGTTGCAGACAATTCCCGGTTTTCTGTCTGAAACTCTTTTCTTTAAGCCTTTAAGAGTAATTATTTTCTTTGCGGGCATAGCATTGCTCCCGCCTTTAATTATGCTGGATCGCGTTTTGACCGACAGGAGGATTCGTTTTTTAGTTGTATGTTGCCTCTTTTTGGCCGTCGGCATGGTCGCGGAAATCTTTCTCATTGTTCATTACGTTTCACCTTTTACCGCTGCGTTCTATGCCATTGGATTGCAAGCGATGCGTCACTTACGCTTCTGGAGGCCGAGTGGCCAACCGGCGGGAAAGGCGCTGACGAGGTTACTCGTTACATTGTGTGTTCTGCTCGCTGGATTGCGATTAGAAGCTAAGAAGCTTCATCTCACACTGCCAGAGGGACAATCTTTCGCTTGGACCTATCAATGGTATGGCCCCGGTCAGACCGGAAGTAGAAGAGCCAATATCCAATTGAGATTGGAGCGGTTACCCGGAAAGCAGTTGGCAGTTGTCCGATATTCTCCCGATCACGATCCCGCAGGCGAGTGGATATCGAACGAACCGGACATTGATCACTCGAAGGTCATCTGGGCGCGAGAGATGGATGCGGCCGAGAATTGCGAACTGATCAATTACTACAAGGATCGCAAAGTTTGGCTGGTGCAGCCGGATCTTCAGCCAGCGTCCGTGACCCCCTATCCAACCCAGTGCCAGACTAACTCGGCGCCCGCCGGGAACCACAGAAGGATGTCCAGCGCAGTAATCGCACGAGCCAACGAGGTGAAGCCATGATCCATGGGAAAAAAGTTGCCGTTGTCATGCCGGCCTATAACGCGGAACAGACTCTGGAGAGGACCGTGCGGGAGCTGCCCGAAATCGTCGATATCAAGATACTTGTCGATGATTCCAGCAGCGACAGAACGGCGGCTCTTTCCAAGGCCCTGGGGGTGCAGACCTTCATCCACGATGCGAACTATGGCTATGGGCGCAACCAGCAGACCTGCTATCGGGAGGCGCTTGCGGCTGGCGCGGACATCGTGGTGATGGTGCATCCCGATTATCAATATGAGCCGTCTCTGGTGTCGGCGATGGCAAGCATGGTCGCGAGCGGCGTGTATGACGTGGTGCTGGGGTCGCGCATCCTTGGTGGAGGGGCGCTCAAGGGTGGCATGCCACTCTATAAATACGTGGCCAACCGGCTGCTGACGGGGTTCCAGAATGTCTTCCTGCGGGCCAAGCTGTCGGAGTATCACACCGGGTTCCGCGCGTTTTCGAAGGAGCTCTTGCAGACGCTTCCGCTGCTCGAAAACTCCGACGATTTCATCTTCGACAACCAGATGCTTGCGCAATCCCTGATGTTCAAGTTCCGTATAGGCGAAATCTCATGCCCGACGAAGTACTTTGAAGAAGCTTCCTCAATCAATTTTCGGCGCAGCGTGAAATATGGACTGGGCGTGCTGAAGACGACCGCCGGTTATGTCGCGCATCGCATGGGGATGGTTGACCTGCCGATCTTCGATGCAACGGGAAGAAAAGTCACCCTGAAGTATTACTCGGAAATTCCGCGTACCTCGGCTGTTGTGTAGGGAATTGGCAACCGAGCAATCGAGTGGGATTTCTGTGTGGACCTGTCAGGCTGAAGGCCGGTGCTCAGCAAAATTCTCAGCGTTGCTGTAGGCTAGGCGAGAGCTAGAAAGCCAATGGCCGGCCCCCCTTCCCAAGACGACGAAACGCGCAAGGTTGTGCTTCATGGCCTGGTGCGTGCCGACTCCATGGTGCAGATTGCGATTGCCCTGCCGCTATCGACATTGATTGGCTGGGGGCTAGGCGTATGGCTGGACAACAAGCTGCATCAGTCGTGGATCGGTATCGCCGGAATCGCACTGGGTGCGGTCGCCGGATTTGTCCAGGTCATTCGTGTCGCCAGCCAAGCCAACCGCTCGGATGACCATTGAAGCATCCCTCGAGAACGCCAAGCCGTTTCTTTGATTACCCTGGAAAAATGCCGCTGACTGACTTTACGGAAGAGGACATTCGCCGCACGCTGCGCCGGGCTTTGATGCTGGCGGGTGGAATTGCGCTGGTCGCGACGCCAATCCTCTGGGCCTGGCGGGGATGGCAGACATGGCTCCTGTTCGTGGTGGGCGCGGTGATTTCCGCCACCGGAATTTTTGAGTGGCTGCAATTGCTTTCGGCCATGATGTCGCGCATGGAAGAGGGGCGGACGCCCACGCCTATGGGCCGCGTGCTGGTGATGTTTTTTGTGCGTCTGGCGTTCGCGGCGGTGCTCCTATATGCTAGTTTAAGTAGTTTGCATGGATCGGTTTACGCTCTGCTGGCCGGTTTGGCGGTGTCGCTGTTCTCCTTGTTATTGGAATCGGCGAGGCTGATGGCGCGAACGTAAACGGGAACCGCCGACTGCCCCAACATTGAAAGAAAGTACGAGCAATGCCGCTTCAACATTTCCTTTCTCACATATTGAATCTGTTGCTGGCCGGCCCGGTCACCCAACTGCTGAATGCGATCGGACGCCCGCCGATCAACCCGGCTGCGCCCATCGACGGCGTATTCACGATGGAGCTGCTGGCCGTGATCTTGCTGCTCGGGTTTTTCGTGATCGTGCGGCTGACTCTGCAGGTTGAAAAGCCAGGCACGGCGCAACAACTGGCGGAAATGCTGGAAGAGTTCGTCTCGAATCAAACCGAGCCCATTATCGGTGAAAGGTATCGCGTCTACCTGCCGTTTCTCTCGGTCGTCCTGCTTTTTGTGCTGGTCAACAATCTGCTCGGTTTGTTGCCGGACGTGGATACGGCTACGGCGAGCCCGGTTGTGCCTTTGGGCGTTGCGCTCCTGACCTTCATGCATTATCACTGGCAGGGTGTAAGGGAGCATAAGGGCGGCTACATCAAGCAGTTTTTAGGCCCTCTCTGGTGGATTGCGCCGCTCATGCTGCCGATCGAGCTGATATCGCATTTGGCGCGCATTCTTTCACTGACGATTCGACTTTTTGCCAACATGTACGCCAGCGATCTGCTCACCCTAATCTCTTTCTCCCTCTTTCCGATTGCATTGCCGGTTGTCTTTCTCGGCTTGCACCTGGGCGTTTCGCTGATTCAGGCATATGTTTTCATGCTGCTCGCCTCCATTTATGTGGGACAGGCGATCGCGCACGAACACTAGGAACAGTTCAAGCTTGGCTGGAGATTGCTTCCGATCCAGCAGTACCACCCCGCCAGCGTGAGGGCGCCAGCACGGTGAGCGTCAACCACCCACTGACGGGGCATTTTAAGGAAGCATTGGAGTTACACCATGCGCACTACAATGCAGCATCTTTTTATGACGCTTTCGGTCCTCTGCATGGCCGTTCCAGCGTTCGCTCAGGGTGCCGGAGCTTCCGGCAACAATCTGGTACCCATTGCCGCGGGCCTGGGTATGGCTCTGGCCTCTGGCCTTTGCGGTCTGGGACAGGGGCGCGCGGTTGCTTCCTCGACGGAAGCGCTGGCGCGTAATCCGGGCGCGCGTCCAGGAATTTTTCTGTTCCTCGTGCTTGGTCTCGCGTTTATCGAGTCCCTGGCGCTGTTTACCTTTGCCATCATCATTATCAAGGTGAAGTAATTTCTCCCGAAAGCTAGACAGACGGCCTCCCATACGGAGGCCGTTCGCTTTTCCTTGTCATCGGACCCCATACGCAAGTTCCTTATGCAGCCTTTGCTCGAGTTTTGCGGTATCGGGAAATCCTTTCGGGACAGGGACGTGCTGCGCGATGTCACTTTCTCCATTCATCCTGGCGAGATCGTCGGATTTCTCGGTCGAAACGGCTCAGGCAAAACTACCACACTCTCAATCGCTGCCGGTCTGCTCTGCGCAAGCTCCGGCACAGGCAGTCTGATGGGCCGGAGTTTTTTCGATCCATCTGCGCGCCAGCGTTTAGGGTTCGTCCCGGAGAATCCGGCATTCTTTCGCCAGTCCAGCCAGGCGGCGATAAAGTTTGCGGGCCAAATTCAGGGAATGTCGGGCCATTTCTTGTCGGCCCGCGTCCGGGAAGCGCTGGAGCAATTCGCCCTGGGAGAGTTACCCATGGAGGCGCGCAAACTGTCGCGAGGGCAGCAGCAGAGATTGGCCCTCGCGCAAGCTTTCGTGAGCGACCCGGATTTACTGCTGCTCGATGAGCCCACCTCCGCGCTGGATCCCAGTGCGGTGCATGATGTTCGGGAACTCCTGCTGGCCGCGCGTGGGGCTGGGAAGGGAATCTTCTTCAGCTCGCATCAACTGTCGGAAGTGGAGCGCATCTGCGACCGTATTTTGCTTTTGCGGGATGGGCGCATCGTGCGTCAGGGCACGGTACCGGAGATGCTTTTACCCGCCGGGATTCTGGTGCTGACTGTACGCGGTCTTCCCCTCGACTCCGACCATTGGCGGATCTGGCGACTGGCACCGCAGCCAAGCCTTCAGAGCGGGGAAGCGGTTTCCGTCGATATTCCCGCCGGTCAACAGCGGCATTGGATAGAAAAAATTTGGCTTGCGGGCGGAGAACTCCTGTCCATGGGCCCAAAGCGTAATTCCCTGGAGAGCTTATTTCTGCCGACGGACAAGGACGAACCGGCCAGCGGGGCGCCACCGGAAACGCCTCGATACGAGCGGCCGCAATGAGGAAAGTCGCCGCTGTCACCTGGGCAATGCTGTTGCACAATCGTTGGCAGCTTCTTTTGCTGGGTGCGTGGCCCTGGCTGTTCCTGTTGCTGCTGCAGGCCGGGGGCGCCATCTCTCCGGAGGACGTCGTTTCTCTCCTGCACCAGGAATGCCTGTACGGCTTGGCCATGATCGCGATTTTAGCGAGCAGCGCGTTTGGCAACGAGCTGCGATCCCGCCGTATAGTCTTCGTGCTGAGTCGAGCCATTTCACGTCAGCAGTATTTGACCGCTCTCTGGCTTTCCGCAATCGTTCCAGGACTCGTCTATGTGCTGTCGATGCTCGGGGCGGGGGTGATCTTAGGGTCTTCCGCTCGCCTCAGTACCGCAGCGATTGTATCCCTGCTGATGGTGCTTCTGGTCCTAATGCTTTGGGTGGGCGCGCTCGGCCTGATGTTCTCCATACTTCTTCCAGGCTTCCTGCCATGGGCCGCAGTGAGTGTGGCTGCTCCTCTTATTTTTTATTGGAGCGGCCCTAAACCATCTCTGGGATCCGGGATGCTGCTCCAATCCATTATGGATTGGGGTTTGGCTCAGGAGCACACGCAGTTCCCCGCGCTCGCAAGCGTGTCGAGTACGCTGTTGCAGGCATGTGGCCTGTTCCTGGGAGCGTACTTCCTTTTCAGACGCAAAGATGTTTGTCCCTCAGGCGACTAGACCGTCCGCAAATCCGTTATTGCTGCGGGATCGCTTCCGCCTGAGGCTGCGGGACAGGATTCGGATGGGACGTGAAGGTCGCGCCCGCGTCGCGCGCCAGGCTCAAGGTTCGATTGGGGAAAATTCCCAAAGCGAACACAGCGAATACCAGGATTGCTACGCCAAGAATGAAACCCGGCCTGGCGCGCATCGTGTTCGGTTCCAGCGTCGGCTCGGCTGGCAGCATGTACATTTGCGCAAGCAGGCGAAGGTAGTAAAAAGCTGCGACGCCGCTGTTCAGCAGACCCAGAACGGCGAGCCACGCATTACCGGAGTTGAGAGCGCCGGTGAAGACGTAGAATTTGCCGAAGAAGCCAGCGGTGAACGGAATCCCAATCAGCGACAGCAGGAATACGGAGAGTGCCGCGGCCGCGACCGGATGGCGCCTCGCGATTCCCGCATAGTCGATCAAGTTCGTGCGCTTTTCATCGAAGCCGGACAGGTATCCGAGTACGGCGAACGCTCCCACGTTCATGGCTGCGTAGGCAGCGGTGTAGAAGCCAGCGGATGCGATGCCCAAGGCGGCGAGCGAAGTGAATGCCACCAGAAGGTATCCGGCGTGCGCGATGGAAGAGTAGGCGAGCATTCGCTTCACATTGCGCTGCGTAAGTGCTCCGAGGTTGCCAATCGTCATCGACAGGACCGCAAGGATCCAGATCAGCGGCATCCAGAGGTGCGTCATCGTACCGTAGGCGCCGTAGCAGATGCGCAGCAGCACGGCGAAGGCGGCCGCCTTGGGTGCCGTGGACATCAGCCCGACCACAGGAGCTGGCGCGCCTTCGTAAACGTCGGGCGTCCACACATGGAAGGGCGCGAGCGAAACCTTGAAGCCGAGGCCGATCAGCATCATGCCAAAGGCCACCGTTAGCAGCAGGGGTGACGCTCCGCTGGCGATGCCTCTTGCAATGTCGAACAGGTTGGTTGAGCCGGTTGCGCCGAAGCACAAAGCAATCCCGTAGAGAAAAAACGACGTCGCGAAGGACCCCAGAAGGAAGTATTTGATGGAAGCTTCCGGGCTGGTCGCGCTGCGTTTTCGATAGCCCGCCAGGATATAGGTGGAGATGGACGATATTTCCAGGCTGATGAAAATCATCAGCAGCTCGACGGAGCTGGTCATCAACATCATGCCGACCGCGCCGAAAAGAATGAGCGCGTAATACTCGCCAACGTAGGTGGTGTGGCCTTCGAAGTAGTCCAGCGACACCAACAGGGTGACAAGCACGATTCCGCAGATTACAAAGTGAAAGAAGGCGCTAAATGCATCCGACTGAACGCTGCCGAAGAAAGCGGTTCCCGGCGGAAGCTGCAATTGATAGCCGGTTGCTGCAATAGCGGCCAGGGTGCCGGAGATTGCGAGAAATCCAAGCGGCTTGCGGCTTGCCTTGATATCGATCACCGGCTCAAGCAGCATGACGAGCACGCCGGTCAGGGTAAGCAGTACCTCGGGAAGAATGCGCAATACGGGAGAAACTTCTGTCATCGGGTTTCACCCATGGTGGCGTAGGAAATATTGTGGCTTGCGGTGGTCATCGGAGTCATTGCGGGCACGCTCAAGTTGATCGCATGCAGCCAGATCGCAGACGCCACGCCCATGCAGATCATGAGCACAATGGGTGGCCATAGCGCTGCCCGCTCACGCCAGCTCAGGTCGTCCCGGACGATGGCCGCCACGTGCGAAGACGGAGCGCCATAGAATACGCTCTGAACGACTCGCAGCATGTACGCGGCGCTGAAGATCACTCCCAAGGTTGCGACCGATGTCAGCGCCGGATGCGACTGGAAACTGCCGCTGAGGATCAAAAATTCTCCGGCAAAGTTGTTGAGTCCGGGCAGGCCAATCAGCGAAAGCGCGGTGATGACGAACAGGACCGCCAGCTTCGGCATCTTCGAGGCAATGCCCCCGAAATACGCAAGCTCAAAGGTACCGTATCGCTCATACAGGATGCCGAGCAGCATGAACAGTGCGCCGCCGGAGATGCTCTCATTCAGGATTTGGTAGGCGCCTCCGGCCATACTGGCTGGAGTGAATGCATAAATTCCAAGCACCGCGAAACCCACAGCGCTGAGGGTCGCGTAAGCCGCGACGCGCTTCAGATCCGTCTGTACCAGAGCGAGCAGCGCGCCATAGAGAATGCTGATCACCGCCAGAGAAATCATCAGCGGTGCGACGTGCGTTGCCTGAACAGGAAACAGCGAGATGTGCCAGCGCAGCAGGGAATACAGACCGAGCTTACCGGCGAGGATCATGGCCACGGCGGTGGGAGCTTCGCTGATGCCGTCCTTCAGCCAGCCATGCAGCGGGAATACAGGCGCCTTCACCGCGAAGGCGGCAAGAAACGCCAGCGAGGCCAACCAGACTCCCGCCGCGTGCGGACCGGTGCTCAGCCGTTGTATTTCCGGTTGAAGCTGGACAAAGTCGAAGGTGCCGGTCCGGGAGTAGAGCCAGATGATCCCGACCAGGAACAAGGCCGAGGAGATGAAGGCATACAGGAAAAACTTGATACCCGCGGTGCGTCCATTGGTCCGTCCGTACATGCCGATCAACAGCGCCAGAGGCACAATGGAAAGTTCCCAGAACGCGTAGTAGAGGATCAGGTCGAGCGCGATGAAAACGCCGTACATGGCGGTCTGCTGGAGAAGGAAGAGCGAGTAGAACTCGTTTGTCCGGTCCTCGATCGTCCTCCATGAAATGAGCACGCCAAGCGGAGCGAGGAAGGAGACCAGCACGACGAGCCACATGGAAAGGCCGTCCACGCCCACGTGGTAGTGGACCGCGGGGCTGGCGATCCAGGGGACATTCAGCTCATATTGAAAGCCCTGCTGCGTATAGTCGAAGTGGACCGGCAGGTGCAAGGCCATGATGAAGAGAAGCAAAGTCAGCGCCAGCGTAAACACCTGCGGAATTCGCCCGCGCCGCGGCAGCAACAGAACCACCACTGCGCCGAGCGCAGGAAGGAAGGTGAGCCACGTAAGAATCGTTGCGTTCAACACAGAATCGTTCCTCTATCGGTACAAGTGCGACAGGTAGATCACCACGATCAATACTGCCGCTGCGCCAGCCGCAAGCCACCCTGCGTAGGAGCGGATATTGCCGGACTGCATCCGGCGAGTGAAGGAGCTGACTCCGCGTGCGCCACCGGCCCACGCCGTATTGGTTCCCTCAATAACTCCCTGCTCGACGCCGCGTCCGAGAAAATTTTTGGAAAACAACAGAATGGGCCACGCGATCAGGTCGGCATAAATTTCATCGACCCAGTATTTGTTCCAGACAAGGTTGAAAAGCGGGCGGAAGTTTTGCCGGGCAGCATCGGCCAGTTGCGGCTTGCGGCGGTAGAACAGATCGGCAAAAAACCAGCCCGTGAGTGCCGTAAGCATGGATACACCGGCCAGCACCCGCTCAAGCATATAGTCCTGCGTACCGGCAGCCTGGATCGCCCCCGTTCCGAAAACCGGCCCCAGAAAATGTCCGAACCAGTCATTGCCGCCGAGCGCGCCGGGCCAGCCGATCCAACCGCCGGCCAGCGAGAGAACGCCCAGAACAATCAATGGAAGCAGCATAATCCATGGACTTTCATGGACATGACCGTGGTGGGCACCATGACCCGCCGCGTCGCTCTGTTCCTTGTAGCGGGCATTCCCAAAAAACGTGAGATACCAAAGCCGGAACATATAGAAGGAGGTAAGTCCGGCGGTCAGAAGTCCCACAGCCCAGAGAATTTTGCCTTCAGGCGAGGACTGAAACACTGCCGCCAGAATGGAGTCTTTGCTGAAGAATCCTGCGAAAGGAAACAGTCCGCTGATGGCCAGCACGCCCGCTGTCATGGTCCAGAAGGTGATGGGTAGTTTGGTGCGTAAGCCGCCCATGACTCGCATGTCCTGCTCGCCGCCCAGGCCGTGGATCACGCTGCCGGCCGCGAGGAACAGAAGCGCTTTGAAGAACGCGTGGGTCATCAGGTGAAAAATCGCCGTGGAATACGCCGCGACGCCGCAGGCCAGAAACATGTAGCCAAGCTGCGAAATGGTCGAATAGGCCAGCACCCGCTGGATGTCGGTTTGTACAATCCCGATCGTCGCTGCGAAGAACGCCGTTGCCGCGCCGATGATCGCGACCACCCCCAGCGCGTACGGCGAACGATCGAACAGAACGTGGGCGCGCGCCACCATATAAACTCCGGCGGTGACCATGGTCGCGGCGTGGATCAGCGCGGAAACCGGTGTGGGACCTTCCATCACGTCCGGCAGCCAGATGTAGAGGGGAATTTGCGCGGACTTGCCGGTCGCTCCGAGTACAAGCAGCAGAGCGATGGTGGTCAGGAACCCGCCATGCATCGTGGGATGAGACGCGATGCTGGCGAAGACCGTGGTGAAGCTCAGCGAGCCGAAATGCGCAATGAGCAGAAACATTGCGAGCAGGAATCCAAAGTCGCCGACGCGATTGACGATGAACGCCTTTTTCCCTGCGTTCGCGGCGGAGTCTTTCTGGAAATAAAAGCCGATCAACAAGTAGGAAGCAAGCCCGACGCCTTCCCAACCCACAAAAAGAAGCAGGAAGTTGGCCGCTAAAACCAGCGTCAGCATGAAAAACAGAAACAGATTCAGATAACTGAAGAATCGCCAATAGCCTTCCTCCGCAGCCATATAGCCCACGGAGTAAAGGTGAATCACAAAGCCGACGCCGGTAACGACCAGCAGCATGATCAGCGTGAGCTGATCCAGCAGAAAGGAAAAGTTCGCGTGGAAACCGTTGACCGCAATCCAGGGGGTGGCAAGCCGTTCCACGTGCGGCAAGACAAGACCCTGATGGACCTGCGACACAATCCAAAGTACCTGGACGAATGCCGCCGCAGGGAACAGCAGTGCGACCAGAGAAACCGCGGGCTTGGGCAGACGCCGCCCGGCAGTGCCGTTGATGGCGAAACCGGCAAGCGGCAGCAGCGGGAGAAGCCACAGGTAGAGAGATGGATTCATAGTTTCATCAGGTTGATCTGATCAACGTTCAAAGTTTCCCGCGAGCGGTAGACGGAGATGATAATGGCCAAACCGACCGCTGCCTCGGCTGCGGCGACGACCATGACAAAGAACACGAATATCTGTCCGCTTACCTGATGCCAATGGTGCGCGAAGGCGACGAAAGCCAGATTCACCGCATTCAGCATGAGCTCAATCGACATAAAGATAGTGATGATATTGCGCTTGATGAGAAAGGCGAACACGCCAATGGAAAACAGGGCTGCGCTCAGGATGAGATACCACGCAATGGGAACGTCCATGCTACTGTTCCTTTCTTGCGAGCACGACAGCGCCCAGGATTGCGACCAGAATCAAAATGGATGTGACCTCAAAGGGCAGAAGTAGATTGCGGAACAAAACGCGGCTCAGTTCCTCGGTCGTCACGATAAAGTTACCGAGCCTTGCCTGCCCGAAGCTGGTGCGTAAGGTCACATAGGTGGAAGCCAGCACGCAGAAGAGCGCAAGGACCCCCGGTATGCCTGCAAGATATGCGGCGCGGCTCCCGTGCGTCTTCTCCTCTTCTCCTGCGTTCAGCAGCATGATGACGAAAACGAAGAGCACCATAATTGCGCCGGAGTAGACGATGATCTGAGCGAGTGCGAGAAACTCCGCGCCTAAAAGTAGATAGAGCACCGCGAGCGAGGACATCACCACGATCAACGAGAGCGCGCTGTTGATGGGGTGCCGCTGCAGCAGCAGATTGAGAGCGCCGCCCAGGCAGAACAGTCCGAAAATGACAAAGAGGGCTAGATGCATTGTGATTCGCTCAGGCTGGAAGTGGCCGCACCCAAAGCCTTTCGGGTATAGGTGCTCTTTCTGGATTGTAATGCAGTGTCAGCCATGGAACGCGAGCACCAGGCTGCTGACCATTACGTTGGCAATCGCAATCGGCAGAAGAAACTTCCATCCGAATCCCATGAGCTGGTCGTAGCGGAAGCGCGGAAGGGTTCCCCGCACCCAGACATACAGAAAAAGAAAGCAGAAGACCTTGGCGACGAACCAGAATACCGGGAGAAGCGCCTGCACGACCGCGCCGCCAAAGGCCGGAAACAGATTGCCAAACGGACTGGACCAGCCGCCCAGAAACAGCAGCGTGGCCACGCAGCCCACATTGATCATGTTCGCGTACTCCGCCATGAAAAACATGGCGAACTTCATCGAGCTGTACTCGGTGTGGTAGCCGGCCGTCAGTTCGCTTTCCGCTTCGGGCAGGTCAAATGGCGTACGGTTCGTCTCCGCAAAGGCGGCCATCAGATAGATGAAGAACGCGATGAGCTGCAGGCCGCCGAAGATGTTCCACGACAAGATGCCATGGGTGTTCTGAACGTTAACAATATCCCGCAGCCGCAAGGATCCGGTGCGCAGCACCACGCCGATCACCGACAGCCCAAGAGCAAGCTCATAGCTGACCATCTGGGCTGTCGAGCGCAGCGAACCCAGCAGAGAATACTTGTTGTTGGAAGACCATCCGGACAGAGCGATGCCATAGACGCCGACCGACGTGACCCCGAGAATGACGAGCAGTCCGATATTGACGTCGGCGATCTGAAACATATCCACACCGTGCCAGCGGATGTTCTCCCCAAAGGGAATCACGCCGATCGAAATCAGCGCGCAGGAGAGTGCGATGATCGGCGCGAGGATGAACAGGGGACGCGCCACCGCATCCGGCATCAGGTCTTCTTTCAGAAACAACTTCAATCCGTCGGCGAGCGGCTGCATCAACCCGAACGGCCCGACGCGCGAAGGTCCCCACCGGTTCTGGATGCGGCCGACAAGCTTCCGCTCCAGCAGTACCGTGTAGGCGACCGCGGTCAGAAAGATCACCGTGACCACTGCCACCTTCAACAGGCTGAGAAGAACAAAGATCAGGATATTCACGTGAGGTTATTTCCGCTTTCCGTCGTACATGGTTGGATCAGTCTGCCGCGACAAGAGCTTTCTTTTCCTGGAAGGCCTGAACTTCATTCAATTTCTCGCTGTAGTGTCCCAGCGTACCGGAGGTGAACAAGGTATCTCCCGAGGGCTGAATACTGTCCGGCCGGGAGCTTGGAGGTGCAATCTGGACCAGCTCGGCGGATGCGGGCTGGACCTGGGGGCTGCTACCTGCGAGCAGATCGATCCGGTCGAAATCATAGCCTGCGACCACGCGCTGGATTTCATCGAGCAGAGCATTGGGGTCGAACGGACTGAGCTTGGGTTCCAGATTATGCGCAGCCAACCAGATTGCATGCCGATCTGCCTCGCCGGATTGCGCGCCTCGCGACTGGCCCATGTCCGCCCGGACACCTTTGCCAAAAGGAACGAGCTTGCGAACATCGTGACCCATTGCGTCCGCAATGCGAACGATCAGTTCCAGGTCGGTTCGCACTCCGGCGCGATCTGCCGCTTTTTTCACCCCTTGCAGGTCGCCATAGGTATTGGTCACTGTCCCTGACTTTTCATACAGGCTAGCCGTAGGCAGAACGACATCCGCCAGCTTCGCCGTCCCGGTAAGGAACATGTCCTGCACAACGACAAAAGTATCGCGCAGGGTCTCGGGAGCAATTCCGAGCCGTTCCACCGGATCGTCGCCGACGATATACATGCCTGCGATCTGGCCGCGCCCGGCTGCCTCAAACATACTCGCGAGGTCCATCCCAGGCTGCGCGGGGAATCGTTCGCCGTACTCGGTCTGCATTGCGCCGGAAGCCGCCACAGGCACATAGCCCGGCAGCAGATCGGGATAGAGGCCCATGTCCGCCGCGCCGCGCGAATTCACATAATCGCCGAGGCAGGCAAATTTGGTGTCGGGCAAGGACAATCCAAACTTCACCAGCGTTTCCACATCCGCGCCGCGCAACTCTGAGCCAAAGATCACCACCAGATTGGGTTCCTGGCGCAACGCGTCGCGCAGTGATGTCGCACTCTCCCCGAACGCGGTACTGTCCCCGCCACTCAGAAAGCTGGCGAATGCGGCGTAGCTGTCGCTTCCGATCTGGACAAACGCCTTGGCCTGACGCGTCAGTTTGATTTCACGATGGTTCACGATGTAAAGACGTGTGCGATTTTGCCGCACATTCGTCCGCAGGTTCCACGCCAGCAGCGGATGCTGTTCCGTCGGGTCATTGCCGATCAGCAACACCGCAGGGGCGGACGCCGTGTCCGAGATGCTCGCAAAGCGTCCCTTCTGGCCGCCCAGGGCCCGGATAAAGCTGACGTAATCCGTCGTGCGGTGATGATCGATATGGCCTGTGCCCAGAGTTCCTCGCGCGAACTTCTGCAGCAGGTAATTTTCTTCGTTCGTAATTCGCGTGGAGCCGATGACGCCAATGCTCGAGCCTCCGCGCGTATCGCGGATCTCACGAAAGCCTCTGGCCACGGCTTTGATTGCCACGTCCCAGCTGACAGTCTCGAAGTGACCGTCCTCCTGCCGCACCAGGGGCAGGGTCAGGCGCTCCGGACTGTCGGAGAAATCGAACGCATAGCGTCCCTTGACGCAGAGGAAATCTCCATTCAGGCCGCTCTTGTCGCGATTGTCGCCGCGCACGATCTGCATGCCGTCTTCACTGCGCCGCAGGCCCAGCGTCGTCTTGCAGCCGTCCCCACAATGGGTGCAGATGGTGCCGATGTGCGTCATCTCCCACGGTCGCGTTTTGTAGCGGTACGTATCGGAGGTGAGCGCGCCAACAGGGCAGATGTCGATACACATGCCGCATTGCTCGCAGTCCAACTCGGTCTTGTCGTTGGGAGCGATCACCGAACTGGCGTTGCGCTGCTGGATGCCGAGGGCTGCGACATCCATGCCTTCATTGCAGACGCGTACACATCGATAGCAGAGAATGCAGCGGGGGCGATCGAAGAAAACAACCGGCGACCATTGCTGCTCGTCGCGATGATTTTTGATGTCGATGAACTTGGAGCCACCCGCGCCGTACTTGAAGGTCATGTCCTGCAGTTCGCATTCGCCGCCGGCGTCGCATACCGGGCAATCCAGAGGATGGTTGGCCAGGACGAGTTCCAGCATGCTCTTGCGCGCCTGTTTGATTTCGTCGGTCTCGGTGGCGACGATCATCCCTTCGGCAACAGGCGTGGTGCAGGCCGTCTGCAGCTTGGGCATTTTTTCAATCCGCACCAGGCACATGCGGCATGCGGCCTGCAGCGACAGCCCAGGATAGTAGCAGAACGCGGGAATCTCGATGCCGGCCTTCCGGCACGCCTCAATCAGCAGCGTGCCCGCGGGTGCGGTGATTCTCTTCCCATCGACGGTGAGTGTTACATCAGCCATTTAGGTATATAACTTTCCAGTTTTCTCTCAGTCCATGCGGCGTCTTCCAGATTCGTTCTGAAAACCCACCCATCTGAACCATAGCTCAATCTTGTCATTCTTACCCAAGCCGAGGAGCTTGCGTTCGCCGGCAAACTGCAGGTTTCTCAACTTCGGTGTGCTTCATTCGCAATCTGCGGCGGGCACGGAGCTCACCTTCCAAACTTCACACGCCGACCAGCTCATTCGCCGGCTTCTTCGCATAAGGACAGGGTCTGCCATCCAGATGGTCTTCGAACTCCTGGCGAAATTTTTTCACAAACGCAATCGTCGGCATGGCCGCCGCATCGCCGAGCGGACAGAAGGTTCGGCCCAGCATGTTCTCCGCCAGATACCGAATGTTGTCGATGTCGCGCGCCTCGCCTGCTCCGGCATGAAATCGGGTCAGCGTCTTCTTCAGCCAGTCCGTACCTTCGCGGCACGGAATGCACCAGCCGCAGCTTTCATGCTGATAGAACTTGATGGTTCGCAGCGCAAACTCCACCATGCACACGGTCTCATCCAGGACCACAACGCCGCCGGAACCCAACATGCTTCCCGCTTGGCCCACCTGATCGAAGTCCAGGCCGATGTCGATCTCGCTGGCCAGCAGGACTGGCGTGGACGAGCCGCCAGGAACGACGGCCTTCAATTGCCGTCCCCCACGGATTCCGCCCGCGACTTCATAGATCAGCTTCTTCAGGTTGTAGCCCATCGGCAGTTCGTAGACGCCATTGCGTTCGGCATGGCCGCTGACGCAAAACAGCCGCGTGCCGCCGTTGCGCTCCGATCCCACTTTGGCGTAAGCCTCCGCGCCCATCCGGAAAATGTGCGGCACCGTCGCGATGGTCTCCGCGTTGTTGATCACGGTGGGTCCGCCGTACAGGCCAACGACCGCGGGGAACGGCGGTTTGATGCGCGGAATCCCGCGCTTGCCTTCGAGCGATTCCATCAGCGCGGACTCTTCGCCTACTTCGTAGGCGCCTGCGCCGGTCTGCGATACGACTTCGAAATCGAAGTTCGAACCGAAAATACCTTTGCCCAAAAAGCCTTTCGCATACGCATCGGCAATGGCTTTTTCCATGATGGTGAGCAGGTATCGGTACTCGCCGCGCAAATAAATAAAGCCCATCTTCGCGCCGATCGCCAGGCCCGCGATGATGGTGCCTTCAATCACGGAGTGCGGATCGTGCAAGAAAATCAAATGGTCTTTGCAGGTGCCGGGCTCGCTTTCATCTCCGTTCACCAGTACGTATTTCGGCTTCTCCGATTGCTTGGGCACGAAGGACCACTTCATCCCGGTGGGAAAACCCGCGCCGCCGCGTCCGCGAAGGTTCGAAGCTTTCATCTGCGCGATGATCCATTCCGGACCCTGCTCCATTGCCTGGCGAACGGCCTGATATCCGCCCAGCTCGATGTAGCGGTCAATCTCGGCTGCGCCTTGTCCAAAGCGGCTGGAAACGATCTTGACTTCTTCGGGATGAGAAACGAGGGTCGGCATCTTATTGGCTGGCCTTGCTGCGATACTCTGCCAGGATTGCGTCCAGGGTTTCCGGTGTCAGATTGTCATGGAAGTCATAATTCACCTGCACGGCCGGCGCCCAACTGCAGGCTCCGATGCACTCTACCTCTTCCAGGGAAAAAACTCCGTCCGGCGTGGTCTGCTTGTGGCCAATGCCAAGCTGCCGCTCGCAATGTTCAAACAGTTCCTGGCCTCCACGCAGCATGCAACTGATGTTGGTGCAGACCTGCACGTTGAACTTTCCCGCTGGTCTGGTGCGTAGCATCGAGTAGTAGGACAAGACGTTGCGTACGTCCAGCACAGTAAGCTGCAGCCGGTGCGCAATCTCGGCGATCGCCGCATCCGAAAGATATCCGATTTCGTCCTGGGCGTACAGCAGCATGGGTATCAGCGCCGAGCGCTTCATCGGATAAAGCGTGACAAGTTTGTCAAAGCGCGCCGCCAGTTCCGGCGAAAAAATGGTGCCCTCCGGTTTTTTATCCACGGAGATGTTCGTCAGGCTCATGCTTGCACCTTGCGTAGCAGATACTCCACCGCGGCTTCCATGTCCATCCCGCTGCCGGAATTCTGGAATCGAATCATACCCTCCTCTGAAAATCCGAAGGTCTCGTACTCATCGGCCAGGCCGGCGTTTTCAGGGCGAAACTCGGTCGCGCACACTCCGGTCCTGTCCGGACCCACCACGTGCAACTTACCCCACGGGCCGAGGATGACAACTTCTGAGGTGGAACTCGAGAGAACACGCAGCGCATGGCCCGGCTGGGCAATGGAATGCATCGCGATGTGCGAACGCAGCAGGGAAGAAAGCGAAGTCCACAGTTCGCCGGCAAGGGCCTTGGATGCGAAGGAGTGTTCCATAGGAAGCAGCCCAGTAGCGGAGACAGTGGCGCTCATCGGTCAATCTCTCCGAGCACGATGTCGATCGATCCGATGGCGGCCACCACGTCCGCAATCAGACGGCCAACGCACATTTTCTCGATGGCCTGCAGAGTTGCGAAGGTTGGATTCCGCATATGCACGCGATAGGGCTTGGCCGTGCCGTCGCTCACGGCAAAGTAGCCCATTTCTCCGCGAGAAGATTCAATCGCCTGATAGACCTGGCCCGCCGGGACCGCGAAACCTTCAGTGACAATCTTGAAGTGATGGATCAGAGCTTCCATCTGGGTCTTCATCGCTTCGCGATCGGGGAGGGTAATTTTCGGCGCGTCCGCTTTAATGCGTCCTTCCGGAAGTCCGTCGAGCGCCTGGGTCGCGATCTTCACGGACTCGCGCATTTCCTGCACGCGCACAACATAACGGGCCCAGACATCACAGTCGTTGGAGACGGGGACAGAAAACTGAAATTTTTCGTAGCCGGAGTACGGCATGTCGCGGCGCAGGTCCCAGTCCACGCCGCTGGCCCGCAACGGCGGTCCGGTCACGCCCAGCGCAATCGCGTCCTCTGCACTCAGCAGCCCCACGCCTTTCACGCGGTTGATGAAGATGGGATTGCCGGTCAGAAGGTTTTCATACTCGTCGATCCTCTCCGGCAGGGTCTTCAGCAGACGGCGAACACGATCATGGAAATCCAGGGGCGGTTCCAGCGCGACTCCGCCGACCCGGAAATAGGAGGTCATCATGCGCTGCCCGGAGATGTCGTCAAAGATGCGAAGAATTTCTTCCCGCTCGCGGAAGCAATACAGGAACACGGTCAGCGCGCCCAGGTCCATAGCGTGCGTGCCCAGCCAGACCAGGTGCGAATTCAGCCGGGTCAATTCACTCAACAATACGCGCAGCCACTGCGCGCGCTCCGGGACCTCAAGCTGCAGCAACTTCTCCACAGCCAGGCAGTAGCAGAGATTGTTGTGCATCGGGCTCAGATAGTCGATGCGGTCCGTCAGTGGTACAACCTGCTGGTAAAATTTCGCCTCGCAGGTCTTCTCAATCCCGGTGTGCAGATAACCGATGTCGGGAGCCACGCGGACGACCACTTCACCGTCTATCTCCAGCACCAGACGCAGCACACCGTGGGTCGATGGATGCTGCGGACCCATGTTCAGGATCATCGTACGGTCCTGGTCGGGCGCGACAAGGTCGGGCGCTGTCAGCAATTCCGCCATTAGCGATAGCCCTCCACAGGAAAATCCTTACGCAGGGGATTGCCCTGAAACTCATCTGGAAGAAGCAGGCGCCGCAGGTTGGGATGTCCGCCGAATCGCACGCCAAACAGGTCGAAAACCTCCCGCTCATAAAAATTCGCCGCGGGCCATACGGAGGTGATGCTATCCACCGACGGATCGCCCTCTGGAACCATCACGCAGAGACGGACGCGTTGTTTAAGAGACATCGACAAAAGATGATAGGTCACCTGGAAGCGTGGATGGTTGGGATACCAGTCAACGCACGTCAGGTCCGACATAAAGTTGAAGCCGGCGGACTGGACTGTCCGGCAGGCATTCACAATTTCTTCGCGCGCGACTGTGAGCGTAAGCTCGCCGAGATTGAACTGCGCGTCCAGCACGGCCTTGGGCAACTTTGCCTGCAGGGCTGCGACCGCGGGATTTTGACCGTGTGCCTGCAGCACCGCATCCCGTTGTTGACCCTGCTCATTCTCAGTGGCGGATGTCATGTCCCTACAGGTCCGCCTTGTCTTTCGACCATTCCAGGATCCCTTTTTTCCAGATGTAGAAGTAGCCGACCAGAACAAAGCCGATATACACCAGCATTTCCCAAAAACCGAAGAAACGGGAACCGGTGATCGCCGGCAGCTTGCGGTAAATCACCGCCCAGGGGAACATGAAAACCGCTTCAACATCGAACAGAATGAAAAGCATCGCGACCATGTAGAAGCGGACGGAAAAGCGTCCCCGCGCATCCCCCTGCGGCACCATGCCGCATTCGTAGGTGGAAAGCTTGATGCGGCCCGGACGATGCCGCCCGATCAGCCATGAGCCCAGGACGATGAAACATGCCAGGCCGGTGGCCGCCAGTATCTGGAGCAGGAGCGGCAGGTAATTCCAGAAGTAATTGGGAGTTTGCATGGGGCCGCTGTCAAGGCGCGCTACTCTAATGAATTGCCGCCTCTAGCTCGACTTTAAGGTTGAACAGTGGCAGTGTCAAGTTGGACTCTTTTCCAATACAAGATGAGCCTGAAGGACAGGATTGATTCCAATAGAAGATGAGCCTGAAGGAGGAGTCATGCTGAGGATTGAAGATCAGCGTGCACGAAGCTGAGAAGTTGAGTTTGGAGCAGATTCGTTTGCTGGTAACGGCCAGCGAAGGGGTCCGTTTTGAGAGCGAGCACCGCCGGCAGATGTATGGCTGGGTGAAGTGCGTGCTCGTCGAGCAAGAGTACCTGCGGCAGGGCAGGGTG
>DAHVZT010000048.1 GCA_027323885.1 Acidobacteriaceae bacterium | reverse complement strand
AACCCGAACACGCTGCTGCACCCGAAGGTACAACAGGGTTACATCACGCTGGATTCCCTGATCGTTTCGGCATTCATTTTGTTCCACGTCGGCAGCCGCGCAATCGGCGCGGGCGCACGCATTGCGGGCACCGGCCCAGATCGGTTTCAGCCTTTTGCCACGATGATCTCGCACCTGTTCGCTCCGCAGAATGCATACGCCTGGCGGGTTTTCGGGTATTGGGGCGCGCTGGGCAGCGTGCTGCTTTTTCTCGCGTATTTCCCCTATACCAAGCACGTCCATATCTTCATGGCGCCCATCAAGTACTTCTTCTCGCGGCGCGAACTCTCCGGCGTGCTGCCGCTGATGGAAATCGATCTGAGTGCGGAGGACCAGCAGATCGGCGCGAAGCGCCTGGAAGACCTGACGTGGCCGCGCCTGCTCGATAGCTACGCGTGTATCCAGTGCAACCGCTGCCAGGACGTTTGCCCGGCCACGGCGACCGGCAAATCCTTAAGCCCGGCGGCACTCGAAATCAACAAGCGCATGGAACTGAATGAGCTTGCAAAGAACAACTCCGGTTTCGCGGCGGGCGCTCCCAGTCCGCAGCCCTTGTTGGACTTTGCCCTGACCCCTGAAGCTGCATGGGCGTGTACCACCTGCGGAGCTTGCATGCAGGTTTGCCCGGTGCAGGACGAGCAGATGCTCGACATCATCGACATTCGCCGCAATCAGGTCATGATGGAAGGCGAATTTCCGTCCCAGTTGCAGCCGGCTTTTCGAGGAATGGAGCGGTCGCAGAATCCCTGGGGCATCAACCATGACAAGCGAATGGATTGGGCGGAAGGCCTGCAGGTAAAAACAACGGAAGAGAATCCCGCTCCGGACGTCCTCTATTGGGTCGGGTGCGCGGCCAGTTACGATCCTCAGGCGCAGAAGACAGCGCGGGCGTTTGTGCAGTTGCTGAAGCATGCGGGGGTCAATTTTGCCGTGCTCGGAAAAAAGGAATGCTGCACAGGCGACAGTGCGCGGCGCGCAGGCAATGAGCTGCTCTATCGAGAGCTTGGGAACAAGAATGTTGCAACTTTGAACGCCCTTAAGCCGAAGCTAATCGTCGCAAGCTGTCCCCATTGCATGAACACAATCGGCAATGAGTACAAGCAGATTGGCGGAAGCTATTCCGTGATGCACCACACGCAATATCTCGAGGCGCTCGTCGCAGCGGGAAAGCTGGATACCGAACGCCTCGATGCGACCATCACTTACCATGACCCGTGCTATCTTGGCCGGCATAATGGCGTGTATGACGCGCCGAGAAATGTTCTGAAAATCCTCGGCAATGAAATGATCGAACTCGATCGGACGCGGGAGAACGCGTTTTGCTGCGGCGCTGGCGGCGCGCAATTCTGGAAAGAAGAAGAGCCGGGCAGGGAACGCATCTCTGAAAACCGCTTCAACGAAGTGAAACAGCGGCTTAGTTCCGCGAGAGACAACAAGACGCTGGCCGTGGGATGTCCGTTTTGCAAGAGTATGTTGAGCAGTACTCCGGGCAAAAGCGAGGCGGAAGACATCGTGGTGAAAGATGTAGCCGAGCTGTTGCTGGAGAGCGTACAGAAAAAGAGAGGAATTTCCGTTTCGCCTGCCGCGCTCTCGCCAACCATCGCAGCCCCGGCCAAAATAGAGGAAAACCTTCCCGTCATGGCTGAAGAGCGGCGTACTCCCGCGGAATGGCAGGACCCGTCCGCTCCGGCGCTCCCTTCGCCCGCTCCGCCGCTCCCTTCGTCCGCTCCGTCGCTCCCATTGACGGAAACGACGGAGCGGGTCGCGCGGAAGAAGTGGCGGCCAGCGCAGTCTGCCGGGAAGGAATCCAGCCCAGAACAGGGCCCCGACCGGCCCGGCCCGCCAGTTGAGCCGAACGACAGCCAAACGGTGCACAATCCTGAAGGTTCTCCTGGAACGGGCACTCCTGCCCGCAAGAAATGGCAACCCAGGCGCCCGGAATGAGCTTGACTGGATCCCGGTGCCAAAAGCCCGCTGGTCAGGAGATGCAAAAAATTGAGAATACTTGGCCACGATCAGGGAACCTGGGGCCAGGGATACCACTTCGATACCGCCGGGCCGCACTGGTATTAGACACGCACCGAAAATGATGTACCCTCATTCTCGTGGAGATTCGCGAAAATATCCCTCTTGCGCCCTATACGACGCTGCAGATCGGTGGTCCTGCGCGGTGGTTCGTGGATGCGGCCAGCGAAGAGGAGCTGGCGCAGGCGGTCACGTTTGCCCGCTCCAAGGGCGCGCCGGTGTTCGTGCTTGGTGGTGGCAGCAATCTGCTGGTGTCCGACAAAGGATTCCCTGGGGTGGTCATTCACATTTGCAACCGTGGCATCCGCGAAAAGATGGATGGCGCGGCGACCATATTTACTGTGGCCGCCGGTGAGGAATGGGACAGCTTCGTCCAGCAGATGGTAGACCGTGACTTTTCCGGTGTGGAATGCCTGGCAGGAATCCCTGGGACTGTGGGCGGAACTCCGGTCCAGAACGTGGGCGCCTACGGGCAGGAAGTCGCCTCCACGATTGTCAGCGTCCGGGCGCTGGACCGAACCAATCTGCAGATGATCGATTTTTCCAATGCGCAATGCCAGTTCGGATATCGCCGCAGCCTTTTTAACAGCACGGCACGAGAGCGCTACATCGTGACAAGTGTCAGCTATCGGTTGCGCCTGCACGGGACTCCAAGCTTGGCCTACAAGGAGCTTGCGGAGGCGTTTCCTGATCCTTCCAGTATTCCCTCCCTTGCACAAGTAAGCGAAAAAGTCCGCAGTATCCGCCGCTCCAAGGGAATGCTGTTGATGGATGGGGACCTGGACAGCCGCAGCGCGGGATCGTTCTTCAAGAATCCTGTAGTCTCGGAATCCCAGCTGGCCGACATCTCTGCGCGCGTAACCAAAGAGGCGCATCTTGCCGGCCGCCCCGCGGCGGATTCCATTCCGCATTTCGCGGCGGAACCCGGTACAGTCAAACTGCTCGCCGGATGGCTTATCGAGCACGCCGGCTTTCCGCGTGGATTTACCCTCGGAAAGGCTGCGATTTCCAGCCGGCATACACTGGCGCTCGTGAACCGGGGGGAAGCGACCGCTGCGGAAATGCTGGCGCTGCGCGATCAAATCCGAAAACGGGTGCTGGCACAATTCGGCATCATGCTCGAGCAGGAGCCGGTCTACGTCGCATAGAGGGGCGGCTGCTCCGCGGATGAAATATGCTCTTTCTAATCGGCGCAGGCACGTAACACGCCTAACAATCGTGCACGCTCCGCCGACAGAACTTTGTGCGGCGGCCCTTGCGCGGCGATGCGTCCGCAATCCATTTTCAGGACTTCGTCTCCTGCGCTGAAGGCCTCCTCCACATTGTGGGTCACCATCATCACAGGGACGCTTTGGTTCTTGGCCCATTGATAAATGTTGTCAGAAAGTTGACGGCTGGCTTCCGCATCGAGAGCGCCAAAGGGTTCGTCCAAGAGCAGTACGGCAGGACTGGCGGCCAGGGTGCGAGCGATCGCGACACGCTGCTGCTGTCCTCCGGACAGATCCCGCGGCCAGCGGTCCACAAGCGCCAAGGCATCCACGATGCGCAGCAGCTCAAGCACTTTTTCCTTGCGGCTGTCTTCTGCCATGCCGCGCAAGGCGAACGCGACATTGTCTCTTACCCTGAGGTGCGGAAACAGCGCTGGATTCTGCAGCACCAATCCGACACGCCGCTTGTGCGCCGGCACGCGCGTGGGGCGGCGGTGTCCCTGTCCCCGGCCACGCCGCTCCCACACAGCTTGTCCATGGAGCAGGATCCGGCCGTCATCCGGCTCCAGCAGGCCTGCAATGGCTCGGAGCAGGGAAGATTTTCCTGAGCCCGAAGGGCCGAAGACCACGGTTCTTTGCGCAGAAAGCTGGCATTCAAGCTGGAGATGACAGCCCGGGAATCTGTGATCTACGCGAAGGTCCAGCCAGGGCGCGAGCGAGGATGGCGTGGTTGGGCTGTTCTCACTTTCAGACAAGCTCGCTTCTCCGCTGTCTGCTGTAGAGAAGCGTCAACGCAAGCAGGCAAATACCGAGTAGAAAAAGCGCTGTCCAGTTGGCCTGGGCGTATTGAAAGTCCTGCACCTGGTCATACAGCGAGATGGACAAAGTCCGCGTAACGCCCGGAAGGTTTCCGCCGATCATCAGCACCACGCCGAATTCTCCAACCGTGTGAGCGAAGCTCAATACGGCTGCGGAGACCAGCGATCCGCGTGAGAGCGGGAGAACGATACGAAGCATCCGGTCGAGCGGAGTGCTGCCCAGCGTTGCGGCGGCTTCCAGCAGCGAGCGGTCCGTCGCGGCGAAGCCAGACGTCAGCGGCTGCAATGCAAAAGGGAAGCTATAAATGATCGAGCCGACAACCAATCCGGCAAAGGAGAAAGCGAGAGGGTGCCCAAGCAAATGGGTGACCACCCGGCCGAATGCGGTCTGCGGACCCAGAGCTACCAGAAAATAAAAGCCTAAAACGGTCGGAGGCAAAACGATCGGCAGCGCAAAGACCGCCTGCAAGGGCGTCTTCCACCGGCTGCGGGAAAACGCCAGCCAGTAGGCAAGCGGCACGGCAAGCACCAGCAGGATCAGTGTGGTCAGCCCGGCCAGTCGAAGTGTCAGAAGCAGAGCAGCGGTGTCCATAGATCTCTCAAAGGAACGCCATGGCGTCTCAGAAATTTGGAGCCAGACTGGAGCTCAACGCGAAGATCCAGGGGCATCCAAACCGCCGGCCACAAGCAGCTTGCGGCCCGTGGGCGAAGCCAGGTAGCGCAGAAAAGCATCCGCGTTCATTTTCCGCCGCGAATTCCGCAGTACGATGGCGCCCTGACGCATCCTCGGGTAGAAGGACGCCGGAACCTCCACAAAGCTGCCCGCCTGCCGCAGCACTGGACTGACGGCGAGTGTTTTGGAGATCAACGCGCACTGCGCATTGCCCGACTGTGCCATCTGCGCTGCCTGAGCGACATTTTCCGCATAGACCAGTTTAGGTTCAAGCTCCGCGTACAATCCGGAAGCACGAAGCGCAGCGATTGCGGCGGCGCCATAGGGAGCGTGGTGCGGGTCGGCCACTGCAATGCGATGGATGGACGGAGCGGTGAGGCCGTGCATCGAAAGACCGTCAGGCGCCACTCCATGCGCTGCCCACAGCACCAGCACACCTCGCGCGTACACCACCGGGCTCGGCTGTTCAGAAAGCTTCGCGTCCACCACTTTCTGTGGAAACGCTGAGTTCGCGGCGAGGAACAAGTCGTAAGGCGCGCCGTTCAGAATTTGCGTCGTAAGCGTGGCGGAAGAAGCATACGACACCTGGACCGGCGTGCCCGTAGAGCGTTGAGAACTGTCGGCCAGCGGGGGAAGCACAGGCTGCAGGTCGGCTGCTGCCGCAATCCGAATCGGCTGCTCCACGGGCTGTTTCTGCGCCCCCATCCCCAGGCTGGGCAGCAGGAGGACGCAGAGCACCAGCCCGCGAAAGCTATACACGGACCACCATCACTTCTGTTGCTTTGATCAGGGCCGCAGCCTTCATTCCGGGGCGCAACTGCAGTTCCCTGGCCGCATC
>DAHVZT010000042.1 GCA_027323885.1 Acidobacteriaceae bacterium | reverse complement strand
GCGCATTCGAACGGATGAACGACTTCCTCAACAAGCACGAGATCCATCCAGTCATCGACAAGGTTTATGCGCTCGAGCAAGCGCGCGAAGCCTATGAACACCTTGGGCGAGGCGCCTTCGGCAAGATCGTAATCAGAGTGGGCGCATAGCTCGCCAGCGCCACCTGGGGTGCCGGATGCGAGACCCGTCTGTTTCAGCTTCAATACTCCAATGGATAACGGAAAGTCGGCCAGTGTCGGCCGATTTGCCTTAGCGCGGTTCTTGTCTGACGGCCAACTCACTCGTCCGGCGCAGATTGCGCTCGAATATCCGGATTACTTCCAATGTGCAGCGGGGATTCTCCGCAACAACATTGCGACAACTTCCCTCCGAAACAAGCGCTCAGAGCGATAATTGTGAAAAAATTAGAGGAGTTATGATTTCTGTCAGCAATGTAAGCATGCGCTATGGATCCAAGATCCTGTTTGAAGATGTCTCCACCACATTTACCCCCGGCCGCCGCTACGGCTTGACCGGCCCCAACGGAGCGGGCAAAACCACATTTATGAAGGTGCTGAGCGGTGATCTGGAGCCGCAGAAGGGCGTCGTCGTCCGCCCCAAAAAGCTGGGCGTTCTGCGTCAGGACCAGTTTGCCTTCGACGCTTATCGCGTCATCGATACCGTCATCATGGGCAACAAGGCGCTCTGGGCCGCGCTTGAAGAGCGCGACCGCATTTACGAAAAAGCCGAACTGGACGATGCCGACGGCATGCGCCTGGGGGAACTCGAAGGCATTGTGGGCGAAGAAGACGGCTACACCGCCGAAAGCGATGCGGCGATCCTGCTGCAGGGCCTCGACATTCCGAATGAGGTGCATGAGCGCAAAATGGGTGAACTGCAGGGCGGCCAGAAGTTCCGCGTCCTGCTGGCGCAGGCGCTGTTCGGCAATCCGCAGGCTCTCCTGCTCGATGAGCCCACCAATTACCTCGATCTGGATTCCATCCACTGGCTGGAAGACTTTCTGAACCGGCGTGAAGGCACGCTGATCACGATTTCGCACGACCGTTATTTCCTGAACAACGTCTGCACCCACACCGCCGATATCGATTATCAGACGATCATCACCTATACCGGCGGCTATGACGACATGGTGCTGGCCAAAACGCAGGTGCGCGCGCGGCTGGAGGCGCAGAACCAGGAGCGCGAAAAAAAGATTGCGCAACTGAATGAGTTCATCGCCCGCTTTTCCGCCGGCACACGCTCCAGCCAGGTCACCTCCCGCAAAAAAGAAGTGGAGCGGCTGCAGACCAGCGAGCTGGCGCGTTCCAACATCGCACGCCCGTACATCCGTTTCGACCAGCTGCGGCCGTCCGGCAAACACGTGCTGGAGGTGGAGGGCGTCCGGAAAGCTTACGGCGACCACGTCGTCATCGACGGATTTACCGCTTCGATCGCGCGCGGAGAAAAAATTCTGCTGATCGGCAGGAACGGTCAGGGTAAAACGACCCTGCTCAAAGCCCTGCTGGCCAACGCCCCCAACCTGGAGCACATGACCGGAGAAGACCCGGCACGCGACATCGACAGCGGCACTGTGAAGTGGGGACATGAGGCGCAGATCGGCTACTTTGCCCAGGACCACACCTCCACGATTCAAAAAGGCATGACCGCGGCGGACTGGCTGCATCAATTCGACCCGAAAGCAACCAAGGAGGACATCCGCGGAGTGCTGGGGCAGATGTTGTTCAGCGGAGAAGAAGGCCTGAAACCTACAGAAGCACTCTCCGGCGGAGAGGCGGCGAGGCTGCTGTTTTGCCGGCTCATGATGCAGAAGCCGAACTTTCTTGTGCTCGATGAGCCGACCAACCATCTGGATCTGGAAGCGATCAACGCGCTGAACCAGGCGCTGCAGAAATATGAAGGCACAGTGCTGCTGGTGACCCACGATCAGGACTTGATCGATGAGGTCGCCACTCGCATCTGGAACTTCGAGGACCATAAGATTCATGACTTCAAAGGTCCCTATGCCGAATTTTTGCAGGGCCGTACTGCCCTGTCGCGCTAATCCGCATCCCGAATGAAGAGCACGACGAATTGGCGCGCCTTGCGTCTATTAGTCGGCCACGTGGTTTAGGTTCGGGGGGTAGATGGCGGGAATGTGGAAGTTGAGGGGCTACTCCGGAGCGGCATGGCTGAGCATTTCCTCGCTGCTCCTCCTGGTGGCGGGCTGCGCCGGGGGCGCTCCGAACATGGCGGCTGCCAACCACCCTGTTGCGCCGCCAAATCCCTCAGGTCCCAACCAGCCGCCGCCGGTTCCGCAGCAGGCGGGTTCCGTAACCATCAGTCCGCAGAACGCAGCCGCGGCTCCCGGCCAGGGGGTCCACTTTACGGCTACGGTGAATGGAGGCGGTGCGGTCACATGGTCAGTCAACGGGATTGCCGGCGGAAATGCGACCGTGGGCACCATAGACACAAGGGGCAACTACACCGCGCCGGCCAGCGTGGGACAAAGTGAAAACGTGGTCGTGGAGGCGGCGCTGACCAGCGCGCCGGCAAGCTTCGCAAGCGCGCCTGTGGCCATCATCCAGCCAGGCGTCGTGACAGCGACGAGCAATCCCCTGGTCGCCGAATATTCGATTTATCTGCCCCAGCCCGGCAATATGACCGTGCAATTTGGCTCCAGCCCCGGTTCCGGCCTGGATACCTGGTCGCAGGCCACGCCGACCCAACCTCACAATTACGGCGGCGAAATCAACATGGAAGTCGGTGGAATGCGCGGCTCCTCAACCTATCACCTGCGCGCTTCCATCACGCTGGCCAACGGAGTCACGTTTCAGGACGTCGATCATCCCTTTACCACCGGGACAGCGCCCGCCACAGTGCCGGTGCAAATCTCCACGCCCAGCGGCCAGACGCCGCAGCCCGGCATTGAACTCTTCGACACGGTCACGTTTGGCAGCAAGCCCATTCCCAACCTGGCACAGGCGTTCGCTACGGACCTGACCGGCAACGTCATCTGGACGTACAACTACACCGGCTCGCCAGCCAACGTAATCTTCCCCATCAAGCAATTGCCGAATGGTCATTTCATCATGGTCATCGGATTCGTCGCAGCGCCAAGTGCAACGCAGAACACTCCCGCGGGAACGCTGAGCGTCGTTCGTGAGGTCGACCTGGTAGGCAATACGATCCGTGAACTGTCGATCGACCAGCTCAACAAATCTCTGGCTGGGAACACCTCCGTACGCGGCGACGGCGCGCCTGCGAACAAGTTGGTGACCTTCTCCACGGACGTACTCCAGCAGCCCAACGGGCATCTGCTAGTCATCGCCTGGATGGTCAAGCCGTACCCCAGCCTGCCCGGCTGCCCCACAAGCCCGTGCAACGTGCTTGGCAACGTCGTGGTCGATCTCGACCAGAACTTTCAACCTACCTGGGTGTGGAATGCTTTCCGGCATCTCGACATCAACCGGCACCCCTACCAATTCCCTGACTTCACCCATGCCAATGCCCTGCTTTATTCGTCCGACGACCATAACCTGCTCTTGTCCATCCGCCAGCAGAACTGGGTGGTCAAAATCGATTATCAGGATGGCACGGGTTCCGGCAACATTCTCTGGCGGTTAGGCCAGGGCGGCGATTTCAAGCTGCTGGGCGGCATCGATCCAACGGATTGGTTTTATGCGCAGCACGGGATAAACTTCTTTACCGCCAACACCACCGGCGTGTTCAAGCTCGGCGTCATGGACAACGGCAACGACAGACTGTTTCCGGGGAACATCACCTGCGGCACGCCCGGTGCTCCGGCCTGCTACTCCACCGCGGAGGTCATGCAGGTGGATGAAACCGCCAAAACCGCTACTATATTGCTCAATTACAAGCCGAACCCTCCGCTTTACAGCTACTTCGGCGGCCAGACGGACCTGCTCCAGAACAACGATGTTGAGACGGACTTCTGCGCCTCCAAAGGCGGAGCTACGATTTTCGAGCTCGACACCACGCAAAAGCCCGCCGCCACGGTATGGCAGGCGCATACGCCCGGCTACAACCAATATCGAGTGGTCCGCATTCCAAGCTTGTACCCCGGCGTCCAGTGGTAGCGGACCGGCCGTATTCCATCCATTCCATCTTCCTGGCCGTCCAATGACTTGCTGGGAGTCCGATCTCAGGTTGAATCTTATGAACTGTTCGTCTTCTGCGCTCCACCCGTTTGGACCCGCGGAAAAGATTGCCGACAAATACCTAAACCCGGTGCCCACCGTAATCACGCGCCCAGGGGCAACCGGACGCGCGCTGCGCAGGCTTCTGACCGAAAAACGAAAGGGGGAGCCGGACCATCCGCTCGGTCCATTCCGCACGGACCGAAGCCGCTACTCCTACCAGCCCGCGAGCGGATTGCGCGTTACGTGGCTGGGCCACTCCACCATATTGCTGGAGATTGATGGCTATCGCGTCCTTACCGATCCCGTATGGAGCGAGCGGGCCTCCTTCGTGCAGTTTGCAGGTCCCCGCCGGTTCTATGCGCCCCCGCTTGCATTGGAATATCTGCCGCAGCTCGATGCGATTCTGTTTTCCCACGATCACTACGATCATCTGGACCGTGCCACCGTGACCAGGATTGCGGGGCTCCCGTCCTGCGCGGGCGTGCCCATCGTGTGCTCCGTTGGCGTGGGGCGCTACCTGGAAGCATGGGGCATTGCGCGCTCGCGAATCCGGGAATTGAACTGGAGCGAGACGGCGATGCCCGCAGCCGATCTTGAAATCACCGCGACGCCGTCCCGGCACTTCTCCGGTCGCAGCTTATGGAACAGGAATGAGACGTTGTGGTCCTCCTTCGTCATCCGCGGGAACCGGCACAACGTGTTCTTTGGCGCGGACTCCGGAATGTTTCCCGGTTTTCAACAGATCGGCGATGCCTACGGTCCTTTCGATCTCACCATGCTGGAGATCGGCGCGTATGACGCGGACTGGCCCGAGATCCACATGGGCCCAGCGAATGCGGCGCGCGCTCACCTGGCGCTCCACGGTAAGCTGTTGCTGCCCATCCACTGGGGTCTGTTCAACCTGGCATTTCATCCCTGGCGCGAACCGGTGGAGTGGATGATCCGCGAGGCGGAGCAAAATAAGATTCAGCTCCTGTTACCGGAGCCCGGCGTCCCCACGGAAGTGACAGGCGCCAGCCTGCACTCCTTGTGGTGGAGGAGATGAGCCATGCTGCGAGCGGCAACGATCATGCAAGTTTTGTCTTCCTACTATGTAGAAAAGAGGACAAAAAATGAGCCAAAATCTCGCAAATGTAAGAATCGCAATTCTGGCTACGGACGGGTTCGAACAGGTAGAGCTGACGGAACCCAGGAAGGCGCTGCAGCAAGCCGGCGCGAAAACAGACGTAATCTCCCCACAGAGCGGCGAAATCAAAGGCTGGCAGTTAACCGACTGGGGTGAAAAAGTGAAAGTCGATAAGCAACTGAGCTCAGCCAGACCCGAGGATTACGACGCGCTTCTGCTTCCTGGCGGAGTCATGAGTCCGGACAAGCTCCGCATGGATCCCGAGGCGGTATCGTTCGTGAAAAGGTTTTTCGAATCTGGAAAACCCGTCGCGGCAATCTGCCATGGCCCGTGGACTCTGGTGGAAGCAGGCGTTGTAAAAGGGCTGACGATGACTTCCTGGCCTTCGCTCAAAACCGACCTGAAGAACGCCGGCGCCCACTGGGTGGACGAAACCGTGGTGACGGACAGGAACCTGACGACCAGCCGCAAGCCCGATGACCTCCCCGCGTTCAATCAACGCATCGTCGAGCAGTTCTCAGGCGCCACGCAGATGCCACGCAAGAGCGCTTAGTACTACAGGTGTAACTAGAGGATAGACTGAAAACGCTCAGGTGGGATCTCCGCGTAGGCGATGGAGAAAACGGTCCGAGGTTGGAAGGGCGAGTTGATGCGCGCGCATCGGGGGATGGGGGATCTGTTTGCGCGAACCGAAGTGCGGGAGCGCAGTGTGGCCTATCTGGAAGGTCTGTTGAGCGGCTGCGAGCG
>DAHVZT010000040.1 GCA_027323885.1 Acidobacteriaceae bacterium | reverse complement strand
ATCATGGGTCCTTCGGGATCGGGTAAGTCCTCGCTGCTGAACATTCTGGCGCTGCTCGACGACGATTGGCAGGGGGAATACTGGTTCGGCGGACAGCCGGTGCATAAACTTACCCGCAAGCAACGCGCGGACCTTGGCCGACGGAGTATCGGAATGGTCTTTCAGAGCTATCACCTGCTGGATGATCTGACCGTTGCCGAAAACATTGACCTGCCGTTGACGTACAAGAACATTCCCGCGTCGGAGCGGCAGGCGATGGTGGCGGACATTCTCGACCGCTTCCGCATGGTCGCGAAGAAAGACCTGTTCCCTTCGCAGCTATCCGGAGGCCAGCAGCAATTGGTGGGCATCGCGCGGGCCGTGATTCACAACCCGGCACTGTTGCTGGCCGATGAACCCACGGGCAACCTGCATTCCAGGCAGGCGAAAGAGATCATGGAGCTTTTTCGGGAACTGAACCAGCAGGGCACTACGGTCGTGCAGGTGACGCATTCCGATTTGAATGCGACGTACGGAACACGAACGGTCCAACTGCACGATGGCTGGATGACGAGCGACACGCCACGGCCGGAGCTGCAATCCACAGGAGACGCGAAAGCATAATGGTGGTCTGGAGTCATAAACTGGTCCGGCTGGCGGCTGCCGCGGCATGGGGCGTAGTTGTAACGGCTACGGTTGCATTTGGACAGGTGACGGTCCCCGACGCGCCGGGACCCATTCGGGAGGAGCCTGAGCTGCGTCTTGACATTCCGCACTCCAACGCGCCATGGGCGCCCTATTTACCTTCGAAGGTTGGACCGCCGGACCTGGCGAACTCCGCGTGGCTGGACTCACTGGTCCACGACGGCAAGCTGTATCTTTCGCTGCAGGACGCGATCACGCTTGCGCTGGAAAATAATCTGGACATCGCGATCGCCCGCTATAATCTGCCGATTGCGGCCATCGATCTGCAACGCACCCAGGGCGGCGGCTTCGATCTGGGCGTGAACACTGGCGTGGTGCAAAACACGCCCGGCGCCGGCGTGGGCGGCATTGGCGCGGCCCCATCGGGAGCAGGAGCGGGCGGAACGACCGGCGGTGCGGGCGGAGCGGGCTCGGGAGCGGCGGGACTGGTGCAGTCAACCCTGGGTACCGGCACAGTCGTGTATTCTTTCGACCCGAGCATCTCAGGCGTCGTCAATGTGGACCACCAGACGTTGCCGCAGATCAATCAGCAGATCTACGGAGTTCCACAACTGCGGACAGTCACGACCAATGGCGACTTTGTCTATCGGCAGGCATTTTCTCCGGGAACCAGGCTGAAGGTCCTTTTGTACAATCAACGGCTGACCGCCAATAGCCCATTCTTCAATCTTTCCCCCTCTCTGACCTCAACGTTTGAGTTTCAGTTGACGCAGCCGCTTTTGGCGGGATTCGGAATGCTGCCCAACACGCGCTACATTCACATTGCCAAAAACAATCAGAAGATTTCCGATCTCGCATTCCAGGGCCAGGTGATCGCGACGGTTACACAGATCGAGAACCTCTACTGGGACCTCTTCAATGCATACCAGCAGGAACAGGTCCAGGAACGCTCGCTGCAATTTGCGCAGCAATCGTACGGCAATGCGCAAAAGCAATACCAACTGCAGGCCATTCCTGAAATGGATGTGGTGCGGGCGGAGGCGGAAGTCGCGAAGCGGGACCAGGACCTGACCATCGCCAAAACCAATCTGCAACTGCAACAGTTGCTTATGAAAAACGCGCTGACAAAGAACCTGGATGATCCTCTTCTTGTGGCGATGCCGGTAATTCCCACCTCGCAAACACACGTGGAGGACGGACCGGCGCAAACGGAGGTGCAGGATCTGGTGGCGCAGGCATTGCAGGGCAGACCGGAGCTTGAGGAATCGCAAATCAACCTGAAGAACCACCAGATCACCTTGAAGACCGCGCGGAATGCTTTGCTGCCCACTGTCAACCTGGTCGCCTACTATGCAGGCAATGCGCTGGGAGGTCAGCTCAATCCGAACTACGGGAAGGGATTCAGCCCAGGTGCGCTTCCGCGGAACACTTCCAATTTGCCGACCGGTTTTGGCGGAGTGTTGCGCGACGCGTTCAATAACAGCGGGCAGGAATATTTTGTTGGCGGTCAGGTCCAGATCCCCATACGCAACCGGGTCGCCAAAGCGGACCAGTACCGCGCGGAGCTGGAGTACAGGCAGTCCCAGCTTTTCCAGCAACAGCTGCGCAAGCAGATACTGATTGAAGTGGAGAACGCGCAATATACGCTGGAGCAAAGCCGGGCGCGTGTAGTTTCCGCAACCAAGGCGCGAGATCTTGCGCAGAAGACATTTGGGATAACACAGCAGGAACAGAAGCTGGGGGCCGGGTCCCCATTTCAGACGCTCTCCGCGCAGCACGATCTGGCCGTGGCGGAGTCCGACCTGGTGAGTGCAAGCACTGCGTTTGAAAAAGCCCGTGTCCAACTGGAGCTGACGACCGGCCTGACGCTGCAGCAGAATCACATTTCAATGGACGACGCAAAGACCGGGATTGTGCGCCAGCCGTAGAGGACATCTTGAACGCGATACTCTAATGGCGGAATAAATTTTGCCTTGATCGATTCGCATGGCAGCATACCTATGGCCTATAAACCTGCAGAGCGCGATGCGACCGGCGCAACCTCCGCCCCGCCCAGGGTGCTGGCGGCCGACGATCAGCCGCAGATTCTTGAGGCGCTGGAACTTCTATTGCGGCCCGCTGGCTTTCAGGTCGATACAGCAGGATCGCCGGCAGCCACGCTGATAGCGCTGCGGGAAAATTCCTACGACGCGCTGCTGATGGATTTGAATTACACGCGAGATACGACCTCCGGACGCGAGGGCATGGAGATGCTGCGGCAGGTGCTGGAGCTCGAACCGCAGCTTCCAGTGATCGTAATGACAGCCTGGGGCAACGTGGAGCTTGCTGTGGAGGCCATGCAGCGCGGCGCGCGGGATTTTATTTCCAAGCCATGGGAGAACACTCGTCTGCTGACGATTCTGCAGACGCAAGTGGACCTGTACCGCGCGCTCCATCGGGCAACGGTCCTGGAAGCGGAAAACCAGTTGCTGCGGGCGACGGGAAGACCGGAAATGATCGCCCATTCCCCGGCCATGCAACCCGTGCTCGACGCGATGACCCGCGTCGGTCCCTCCGACGCCAATGTACTGATTACGGGCGAACACGGCACCGGCAAGGAGATCGTGGCGCGAACGCTCCATGCGTTGTCAACCCGCGCCGCTCAGCCCCTGATCGCGGTGAATACGGGAGGCCTGGCGGAAGGGGTATTCGAAAGCGAACTCTTCGGGCACGTGAAAGGCGCCTTTACCGATGCGCGGACAGACCGCATGGGACGCTTTGAACTGGCCGACCGTGGAACGCTGTTTCTCGATGAGATCGCCAATGTTCCTCTGCGCCAGCAGGCAAAACTGCTTCGCGTGCTGGAGTCGGGAGAAATCGAGCGGGTCGGGTCTTCGCGCACCAAGCGTGTCGATGTGCGCGTGCTCTCCGCGACCAATGCCAACCTGCCGCTTGAGGCCGCAAAGGGACTGTTTCGGAACGATTTGTACTTTCGCCTGAATACGGTGGAGATCCATCTGCCTCCACTGCGCGAGCGGCGTGAAGACATCCCAGTGCTGGCCGGCCATTTTCTTGCACGCTACACCGCGCGCTATCGCAAGAACCAGGAGGGCTTCGATCCGGAGGCCATGAGCATGCTGCTGGAACATTCATGGCCGGGAAATATTCGAGAGATGGAGCACGCCATGGAGCGGGCGGTGCTGATGGGAGAGGGGAAAACGATCCGGGCCGTGGATCTGAACCTGCAGCGCAGAGAGGTGTCGGACCTGCTGGAGGGACTTAGTTTTGAACTTATCGAGGAATTTATGATCCGCAAGGCCCTGCGGCAGCATGAGCGGAACGTCAGCCACACGGCGGAAGCGCTTGGCCTGAGCCGCGGCGCGCTGTATCGGCGCATGGAAAAGTATGGCATCTAATCCAGCGAAGCGCGGGCGTTCTTCGCTGCCTGCCCCGCCGCGGCCTGCAATTGGATTCAAAACTTCGCGACTCCGGTTTGAAGTGCGTTTGGCAGGGCTGCTCCTTCTTCTCGCGCTTCCCGCTCTGCTGCTTGCGTGCTTCCTTCTCTATTCCCTGCACTCGCCGGTTCTATTGTGGCTTGTGCTTGTGACGGCGCTGGCGCTGCTGCTGTACGCGCTCGCTGCCACCGTTTTTCGCCACGTGGTCCGTCCGCTGCAAACGTTATCGAACGTAGTAGCCGCGCTGCGGGAGAATGAATACTCTTTCCGCGCCCGCGAGGTCGGTGAAGGAGATGCTTTGGGAGACCTGGCCGCGCAGATCAATGAACTCGCCGGAGATCTCCGCGCGCGCCGCCACCGGGAAACGGAGACTTTCGCGCTTCTGGAGCGGGTTGTAGAAACAATGGACCTTCCGGTGTTCGCCTTCGACTCCTCGTCCGCTCTCCAGTTGATCAACCCTGCTGCAAACCGGCTTCTGCAGCAACCTGCCCCCTCCTTGCTGGGCCGCAGCGCGGCGGATTTGGGGCTGAGTGAGATTCTCTCCTGTCCAGAGAATTCCATAGCGTCGCTTGCCATGCAGGGGCGGGAAGGCCGGTGGATGGTGCGGCGGAGCAGGTTCTATCAAAACGGAATGCCTCACACGCTTCTGCTGCTTTCCGACGTGAGCGGGGTATTGCGGGAACAGGAGCGCCTTGCGTGGCAGCGGCTGATTCGCGTACTGGCGCATGAGGTGAACAATTCCCTTACCCCGATCAAGTCGATCGCTGGCAGTCTGCGCGCCCGCATTCTTCGGCTGCAATCGGCGGCAGGGTGGGATTCCGAACAGGTTGACGAGCGCAGGTCAGGCGGCCTGAACCCAGTGGACCTGGAACACGGACTTGCGATCATTGAAGAGCGGGCGGAGTCGCTCAACAAATTTCTTCAGGCATATAGCCAATTGGCAAAACTGCCTCCGCCTATCAAATCGAAGTTTCGAGTAAGGCCGCTGCTGGAGCGCGTCTCGCACCTGGAGACACGATTGCCGGTCGCGGTACAGGACGCGGAGGAGATCGAGATCTATGCCGATGCCGCGCAACTGGAGCAGGCGCTCATCAATCTGGTGCGCAACGCGGTGGACGCCGCGCTGCAGCCTGAGATGACGCTCGCGACTGCCCCGCCT
>DAHVZT010000012.1 GCA_027323885.1 Acidobacteriaceae bacterium | reverse complement strand
GTCATTTCGGCAATTCCTCGGGTGATCAATGCGGCCACGGTATTGTGGCCCAGGCCCAGCCCATGGGTGGCGCCCGCGGCGATTGCGATGACATTCTTCAACGCTCCGCCCAGTTCCACCCCGATGACGTCATCATTGGTGTAAAGGCGAAGAGTGGAACCGGAGAACTCCTCCTGAATACGGACCGCAAAGCGGGCGTCCTGCGCCGCGACGGTGATTGCCGTGGCGCTGCCGGAGGCGACTTCCTGGGCGAAGGACGGGCCGCCAAGCACAGCGCATGGAATCTGCCTGCGATGCTGCGCGAAGACATCCGCGATGACCTGAGTCATGCGGAGAAAACTGACATCCTCAAGGCCTTTCGTCGCATTCACGATCGCGTGATTCGCAGTCAGCGACGGAGCCAGAGCTTCACAGACGCTGCGCAGGTGTTCCGAAGGCACCACGAGGACCAGAATTTCCGCATCTTCCACGGCAGCGTCCAGCCGCGTTGTCACGCCGATGGAGTCCGGAATGCGGAACCCTGGCAGGTACACGCGGTTCTCACGCTCGCGTTCGATCGAATCGGCCACGTGCTGGGTATGGGACCACAGGCGAATGACGTGGCCTCCGTGCCGTTCTAAAACAAGAGCGAGAGCGGTTCCCCACGATCCGGCGCCAATGACGGCAATGCGGCTCATGCGGCGCTGCTCACTTTCGCTTTGCTTCCGAAGCGATACTCCGTCCCGTTCAGCAGGCGCTGCACATTTTTATGATGCTTGATCAGGATGACCGCCGGAACGAGCAGGGTACTGGCGAGGAAAATCGGCCCGTGTCCATATTGCATACGCAGCAGCCGGTCCGCCATCCAGACCCAAACCGGAAAGGAAGCCGCAGCCAGGATCGAGGCCAACGAAACATACCGCGTGAGAAGCGTGGCGGCGATGAAGACGGCCACCGAGGCCAGTGCGGCCAGGGGTGCGAGAGCGAGAAAGACTCCGAGCGCGGTGGCGACTCCTTTGCCGCCTTTGCCGCCCAGCCAGATCGGAAACACGTGGCCAATCACCGCGAACAACGCTCCGATGGACTCGGTGGTGATGGCGTCGGCCCCCGCAGCCAGGTGACGCGCAATCACCACCGCAAAAAAGCCTTTGGCCACATCCAGCAACAGCGTCAGAATGCCAAGCCAGCGCGAGCCGGAGCGGAGAACATTGGTCGCGCCTATGTTTCCGCTGCCCGTCTTGCGGATGTCCTGTTTTTGAAAAGTGCGCACCAGCAGGTATCCGAACGGGATGGAACCGAGCAAGTACGCGATCGCCGCTGCAATCCAATCGATCTTCATGGGGAGCACGTTTCGAGTGTAGCAGCGCGAGGTGGAAAATCAGGCCGGGGAAGCGGTCCTTACATCAGCTTGCGCCGCAGCATGTCGAGCGCCTGCTGACTGGCAAGTGAGCGCACGCGGTCCCTGTCGCCGCGGAAATTCTTCTGTGTCACACTGATTTCCCTGCCATCGTCAAGGGCGATGTAGACCAGCCCCACAGGCTTTTCAGGGCTGCCGCCGGACGGCCCAGCAATGCCCGTGATGGCGAGCCCGAGCGTCGCTTGCGTTTTCCGGCGAATGCCGCGCGCGAGCGCCTCCGCGACTTCCCTGCTCACCGCGCCTTTTTCCTCGATCAACTCCTCGGGTACTTCCGCCAGACCGGTCTTGACTCCGTCGGAATACACAATTGCGCCGCCAACAAAGGAACGCGAACTGCCGCTGATACTGGTGAGCCGCTGCGATACCATGCCGCCCGTGCAGCTCTCGGCGACCGCGACGGTCGCTCCCCGAATTTCCAGGTAATACAGGACAATTTGCTCCAGTGTCTCGCCCTGGGAGGAGAAAATCGCGTCTTCCATCTCTTCCTCCACCCGTGCGACCAGTTCGTTCACTCGCGCCTGAGCGAGTTCCAGAAATGGTTTCGAGCAGAGCATGTGCAACTGCACCTCTCCCGGATGCGCCAGAATGGTGGTCTCCACATCGGTAAAGCGGGTATAGATCGGCGCCAGCTTGGCATCGACTTCGGATTCCGGCAGCATGGCCATTTTGAGCACGCGACGGGCGATAAAACGCGGCGGCAGGACCGCCCGCAGGCGAGGCAGACATTCCGAGGTGAACATCGGCTTCAATTCCGAGGGCGGCCCCGGCAGCAACACGATCAACTTGCGATGTTCTCCGACGACGGTGTCCAGCCACTGCCCTGGAGCTGTACCGTGGGGGTTCGGCAGCACCGCGGCGCTTTCAATGACGTCCGCCTGCTTGGAGTTGTTCCCAGGCATGATGGCCCGGCGTGCCGCGAAACGCTTGTAGAGCGCCGCCAGCAGATCTCCATCCCGGCGAAGACGCACGCCCAGCGCATCGGCCACGGCTTCCCTTGTCAGATCGTCCTGCGTGGGCCCCAGGCCGCCCATGACCAGAAGAATGTCCGCGCGGTGCACCGCGATGGAAACGGCATCCATCAGGTGCGCTTTCCGGTCGCCGACAATCGTTTTGAAAGCCACTGTGACGCCAAGTCCGTTGAGCTCTTCCGTCAAAAAAAGCGAATTGGTGTCCTGGCGGTAAGGAGTGAGCAGTTCCGAGCCGACGGCGATGATCTCTGCGAGCATGGATGGAGTAGGGAAAACGTGAGGCGGTTACGGAACCTTGCAAATCCGGCGATAGCTGATTTTGTGATTTATCCCAACAGATAGCCAGCGACATCCAATCCCACATGATAAACGGTATCGCGAGTCGCCAGCACAGCATCGCCTTCCGGTAGAAAAGCCATGCCAACAATGCCGGAGCCGGAAACGACCAGAGAAGGCACCCGCTCGGGAGTGATCCTGACGACGCCGCGACGCCCACGCAGTGAAGCGGCCACATAGACGTTGTCCGCCGCATCGATTGCGATGCCCTGGGGACGCCCGAGACCCGTGTAAAAACTGGAAATGCTGCCATCCGGCTCAATCGCATAGATGGTCTCGTTGGCGGAAGTCGTCGGGCCACTCACCAGCAGGGTGCCTTGCCGGTTGAACGCCAGATGATAAGCCGCCACGCTCGGCTCCAGAGTGGCGAAGACAAAAACCTGACGGTCGTGTGCGATTTTGAAAATGGTTCCGCTCCGGTCGCCGACGTACAGCATTCCCTCTTTATCGAACGCCAGCCCGGTGGCCACGCCCATCCCTTCCGCAAAGATCGATTTGGCGCCACTGGGCGTGACCCGGTACACCGTTCCTTCGTGACGCGAGGAGACGTACAGGTTGCCTTCTGGATCCAGCGCCAATCCGGTTGCGTTCAGAATTCCGGTCGCGAACGGACGCACCTGATATTCCGGATTGATGTGATAAACGGACACCGCCGTCGGCTGTCCCCGTTCTCCGGAAAACGTGACATAGACATTCCCATCGGGATCCACCACGGGATTCGCCACAGGATGCATATCTTCCGCTACCGCGATGCCGACCGACAGGGGAACGGAATTGCTGGCATGCCCCTCCACGCGCAACTGCACATTTCCGGAGATGGTGCCCGGCGGCACATGGAGCAGCACGCGCGAGGCGCGGCTCATACGGACATAGGCCCGCTGTTCCCCAATGGTTGCGGTCGGCTGGCGAAAGCCGGATGGTACGAGCCCTCGGCCCTGCAGCTCCACTTCGCCTCCCGGCAGAGCCGCGCGTGGATTCACGGACGCGATATGGGGCGTATGGTCCATCGAGTGGAGGCCCAGTTTCATAAGCAGACTCCCTCCGCTGATTGCCTGAATGAATGTGTTAGAGCCACCGGCCGGCGAGCCAAACCAGCGCCATCGCATAGATTCCGGCGGCAACATCATCCATCATAATGCCGAAGCCGCCATGCATTCTGTCCAGTTGGCGCGCTGGCGGAGGCTTGACGATATCGAAACACCGGAAAAGAAGGAAAGCGAGCAGCCAGCTCCACGGCTGAACGGTCGCCGGGACCAGCGCGATCCATTGCCCAACCACCTCGTCCAGAACAACGAAGGAGGGATCTTCCGCTCCGGATTCGCGCACGATCACGTTGCATGCGGGGATGCCGGCCAGTAACGTTGCCAGGGCCATGATGGCGGTCGCGAACGCAAGCTGCGAGGGCCTGAGATGAGCCCAGTGCGCAGCCGCGAGCCATAAAAGCAGCCCGGCCGCCGAGCCCCAGGTGCCCGGACCGGGGCGCAGGAAACCTGCACCGAAGAACGTTCCCAGCACCCACGCCCAACTCGATTTTCGACGGGTCACGCCGCGCCTGGATTATTCATCATTGCCGGCGCCGTGGCCGCCGCGGTGTACCTCGTCCAATCCTTCCAGCACTTCCGGATCCAGAATGGGCGACGAGATACGATAGGCTCCGCTGGCCCATTTCCCCAGGTCCACTACGCGGCACCGGTCGCTGCAGAACGGCATATCCGGATCGTCCCGCAGGACGATGGCCCCGCAGGTGGGGCATCGAAGTGATTTGAACTCTGATTTTTTCTCTTTGGGCATAGGCACCTCAAAATGTGAACCCGCCTGTCCAGGACATTTCTATCTCCTATCGCGAACTTCACGCGACAACCCGGGCCACCAGATCGTAATCGTGCGCTTCTGTCACTTGGCAACGGTGGAAGCTGCCAGGGCGAAGAGATTCATGCGGGCCAAAATCGTTGATCAACACCTTACCGTCGATTTCGGGCGCGTGCATCGCGGCTCTGCCTTGCCACAGCAACGGCGTCTCTTCACTTTCGCCCTCAACCAGAACATCGAAAACTTTTCCGATCTGCGCGTGGCGCCCGGCACGGCTGATCCGCAACTGGGTCCGCATCAGGCGGCGCTGTCGTGCGGCAATGGAACGTTTCGGCACCTTTGCATCCAGGTGATAGGCGGCTGAGCCTTCTTCATCGGAATATTCAAAGACGCCGAGCCAGTCAAAGCGCGCCGCCCGCACGAAATCCTGCAAAAGATCGAAGTCCGCGTCCGTCTCCCCTGGAAAGCCAGTAATGAAAGAGGTCCGCAGCGCGATGTCCGGCATCGTTCGACGTGCCCGCTCAATGAGCTTGAGGAAAATCTCCGCCCCGCCGCCGCGCTTCATGCGCTTGAGCACATTCGGGGATGCGTGCTGCAATGGCACATCGAGATAATTGCAGATATTGTCATGGGCCGCCATCGTGTCAAGCAGCCGCTGCGTCACCTTGTTCGGGTAGGCATACAGGAAGCGTATCCAGCGCAGGCCATCGATCCGCGCCAGCCGGTCCAGCAACTGCGCCAGACCGTCCTTCATGCCGAAATCCTCGCCATAGCAGGTGGTGTCCTGCCCGATGAGCGTAATCTCCTGGACACCCTCGTCCACGAGCCGCTCGGCCTCTGCGATGACCGATTCGAAACGCCGCGAGCGAAACTTGCCGCGCAACTGCGGGATGATGCAGAATCCGCAGGGGTGGTCACAGCCTTCCGCGATCTTGATATACGCGGAAGCGCGCGCCGTCGTCCGCAACCGAGGCGTGTGCTCGTCGTAAAGATAGTGCGGCAGGCTTGAAATTGCGCCGTCCCAGCCCTCGCGCGAGAAGCGCCCCTGCAATTCGCGATGAGTTCCCTCCGGCCGATGCGCGATTGCCGCTTCCGAGCCGGACAAGATGTGGAACGGAGAGTTGTTAGAGGCCGAATTCCGCGGTGGAGATGAAATGCCGGCCGCGGCAAGAATGTTCTCAAGCTCCCCCGTGCCGACGACAGCGTCCACCTCCGGAAGATTCTTCTGGATTTCCTCGCGATACCGCTCGACCATGCAGCCCGCAACAACCAGGCGGGTCGCCCTGCCTTCATTCTTCAGGCGGGCCATTTCCAGAATCGTATCCACCGATTCCTGCTTGGCTTTATCAATAAAGGAGCATGTGTTGACGACGAGTACATCGGCGTCTTCAGCGTTTGGAGTGATCGTTGCCCCACTCCGGGCCAGAAGACCCATCATCACTTCACTGTCGATCAGGTTTTTAGGACATCCCAGGCTGACGAAACCAACGGAAAGAGGTGTGGAACCGCCGGATTCTGATTGGAAGGAACGCTGCTGGGAGGATGCTGCCGGCGCGCCATCCGGCAATCTAGCTGGCTCTAGTGTCACAGGTCTATTCTACCAATCGCCGTCTTCAGGCCACACCGGACCGCCGTCTCCAGGCCACACCGGACGCCACGATCCACCTGGCTATTGCTCGATTTCCACGCCGCGCCAGAAAGCTATATGGTTCTTGATTGCGCGCGCCGCCGGCTTGGGATCCGGGTAGTACCAGGCAGCGTCGGAGTTTTCCTGACCGTCAACGAAAATTGTGTAGAAGCGCGCTTGCCCTTTCCAGGGACATGTCGAGATCGTGGAACTGGCCCGGAAGAATTCACGATCGATCGAGTCATGCGGGAAATATACATTGCCCTCAACCAATTGAGTTTTCTCGCTTTCCGCCAGCACTTTTCCATTCCAGACCGCTTTCGCCATAATTTCGCCCACACTCCTTCATTTGTAATAATACCAGACTTCATGCACCGTACACTGTACCGCATTGCCTGAACGTTGGGCCAGACGCGACAAAGAGGACGAGCGATTCGCTCCGTCCTCTTTGTCTACCGCCCGTTGCATCAGGTTGGGAAAGAATTACATCTTGTCCATCTTCATGCCTTTGGCCTTGGAGATTTTATCGACATGGATGGTCTGATTGGAAGCGTCTTCCGTCGCAACCAACTTCACCTTATCGCCGTAGTAGTTCTGGACAGCATCCGTGTTGTCGATGGCCCAGACCTTTTTGTTCGAATCCACAAAGACCGGCTTTGCGCCGGCGTTGATGCATTTGGTCACACACGCACTCGCGTGGTTGGATGCTCCACATTTCGAGTCGCCGATATAGCCGGTCAGTTTGTGAGTTTTGCCTGTTTGAGCACCTGCAAAGGCTGTAATGCTGCCCAGAGCTAATAGGAACGCTAAACGCTTCATTTCCGACTCTCCTGAAAAAAACGGTTTTCGCCCCGGTGGGGCGTAGAACATAACCAGATGTACCTAGCTCGACGGACGTTGGCAAGTGCCGGCAGCCACCCTGTTGTGACCCTGTCAAGGATGATGGCCGCGAGCAACAGTCACTCTAGCTTCGACTGACTCGGATGCGCGGTCGCCGGCGAGGGGATGCCTCGGACCTGAGAAGAAAGCACGGACGAGTGAGCCCCCTCGCTCCTGGGCCGGCCTAGTCCGGTCTGGTCCGGCCTGGGCCAGTCTGGTCCATCCTGGTCCAATGTAGGCCATTCCGAAAAATCAGACTGCGGCGACTTCCGCGACCCCTGCGGGAACTCTGCTTTCCTCCGCCTCGGGAGCGTCTCCGATCCGCTCCTCGTAATGGCAGACCACTTTCGGAGCAGGGATGTGCTCCTCGGCAGTCTTAGCGCCCTTTCTGCGGGCTTTGCGCGCCCGTTCCTCCGCGTTCTGCTTCTCATTGTTGGGGCAGACAAGATACACGCCGGATTTCAGGGTTTTCTCCAGCAGATAGGCGCTGCCGCACTCCGGGCACTTCTGCGGCACCGGTTTGTAATTGGAAGTAAAGTCGCACTTCGGATAGTTGGTGCAGCCGTAGAAGACGTTGCCGCGTCTTGCCTTGCGCTCGGCAATGTCCCCCTTTCCACAGGTGGGACACGTAACGCCGGTAAGGTTCTGCTTGATGTACTTGCAGTTGGGATAGCCGCTGCAGGAAATGAACTCTCCATACTGGCCGGTGCGCAAAACCAGATGCAAGCCGCATTTGGGACAGTTCTCATCCAGCGGGACGGCGGGCTTCTGCTGTTGCTTCTGGGTCAGCTTTCGAATCGTTTTGCAGGGTGGGTCCTCGTTGTAGCCAGGGCACGCCATGAATTGCCCAAAGGGCCCATTGCGCAACACCATCACGCGTCCGCAGTTCTCGCAGAACTCCTCTTCAGCCTCCGCACCCTGGGCATCCGGCGTATTTAGATTCGGTTTGGCTTCGAAGTTCTCCCGGGTGAACTTGCAGCTTACCTGTTCGACCACGAGCTTGCGGTCCGGTCCAGCCGCCGCTTTCAGGGCGCTCTGCAATTCTCTTGCATTCGCCACCGTCGCCGCCGCTGGCGCGGGAGCAGTCCCGCCGGTGGTTTTCACCGTCATCGGATAGTCGAGTTTTTCCTCGATTTTCTTGATCGCTTTTTTAGGGTCCTTCTCCCATGCGGCGCTGGTGATTGTGACTGGCTTCTTTTTGTCATAGGCCGTGCAGGCGTAGAAAGAACCGAATTTGCCCCACTTGAGCACAAGCGGCGCGCCACATTCCGGACACTTCTCCGACGTGGACTGCTCCATCCGCTTGATGTCTTCCATGTTCTTGTCCGCCACTTCCAGTTCCTTCTGAAAGTACCCATAGAACCCGCGAAGCAAATCGGTCCACTTTTCAGTGCCGTCCTCCACCGCATCCAGTTCCACTTCCAGTTTTGCGGTATACGCCGGGTCGAAAATGTAAGGGAAATTCTTTACCAGAAGATCATTGACGACCACGCCGATTTCCGTGGGGTAAAACTTGCCAGAGCCTTTCGGTGGAACTTTCGCGACATATTCACGGTCCTGAATGGTGTTGATGATCGAGGCATACGTCGACGGACGCCCAATCCCGCGCTCCTCAAGTTCCTTCACCAGGGAAGCCTCATTGAAGCGCGGCGGCGGCTCGGTAAAGTGCTGCTCCGGTTTCAATTGCTTCAGCTTCAGCGCCTGTCCGTCGGCCAGATCCGGAAGCCGGTTGCCCAGGGCCTCATCATCGGCGTCTTTGGAGTCCTTTGCCTCCTCGTAAACTTTCAGAAAGCCGTCGAACTTGAGCACGGAGCCTGTCACGCGATAGTCGTAGTTACGGTCCGCTCTCGCGACAATGTCCACCGTCGTCTGATCGAACACCGCGGGCGTCATCTGCGAGGCGACAAAGCGCTGCCAGATCAATTTGTAAAGTCTGTACTGCTCCTCGCTCAGATATCGCTTGATCTCTTCCGGCGACAAGTCGACGTTCGTCGGACGGATTGCCTCATGCGCGTCCTGCGCGTCCTTCTTGCCTTTGAACACATTCGGGGTTTGCGGCAGGTACTTCGGTCCCAGCTTTCGCGCAATGTAATTGCGCGCGCCATCGATCGCGTCGGGCGATACACGGGTGGAATCCGTTCGCATATAGGTGATCAGACCCACGGTTCCCTGACTGCCGACCTCCACTCCCTCATACAGGCGCTGGGCCACGCCCATGGTGCGGCGAACGTTGAAGCCCAGCTTCCGCGAGGCGTCCTGCTGCAGTTTGCTGGTGGTGAAAGGGGCCGTCGGATTTTGCCGCCGCTCTTTTTTCTCCACCTGGCGGACCTTCCAGTCCGCCGTTTTCAACGCGTTTGCAATCGCCTCGGTCTCGGCCTGATTCGGAAGGGAAGGAGAGTTGACCGTCTCGACTGTGGCGCGCTTCCCGTCGATTCCGATAAACCTTGCCGTAAACTCCTGCTGCTGTCCGTTGGCTGGCGTGAGCAGTGCGTCCAGCGTCCAATATTCCACCGGCTGAAATGCCTTGATTTGCCGTTCCCGTTCCACAATCAGCCGGACAGCCACCGTCTGCACGCGTCCCGCCGACAATCCGCGCCGGACCTTGTCCCACAGCAGGGGCGAAATCTGGTAGCCGACGATGCGGTCCAGCACGCGCCGGGTCTGCTGCGCGTCCACCAGATTGGCGTCAACTTTACCCGCGTGCTGGAAGGCGGCCTTGACCGCTTTCTGCGTGATTTCATTGAACGTCACCCGCTGGATGGTGGCCTTGTTGCGCAGGTGTGGTTTAAGCTGCATCTCCAGATGCGAGGCAATGGCTTCGCCCTCACGGTCAGGATCGGGAGCGAGATAGACGGCGTCCGCCGAGCCTGCCAGCTTTTTCAATCTGTCGACGACTTTCTCCTTACCCGGCATCACAATCAGCTCGGGCTCGAAGGTTCCGCCTTCCAGGTCCACACCAATCTTGTTTTTTGGCAAGTCCATGATGTGGCCGATCGAGGCCTCCACCACGAAGTCCTTGCCGAGATATTTATTGATCGTCTTCGCCTTTGCGGGGGACTCGACGATAACCAGAGATTTTGCCATCTATATAACGCTTTCTTTCTTTGTGTGCCGGTTCTGTGGCTGTTGCATTAGGACGCGCGCGGCCGCGATAGGTAACACGCGCGAAGCTGTACGTTGGTTCGGCTGCGAATACCCGTCCAGCTCGAACCTGCGGACGCATGATGTTCCAGGCGGATGGAGACTGTGGTCTCGCTAAAAGGTCTTTACGTAATTCTTTCCTGGCATGGCTCGTACCCGTCCCGCAAGTTCCAGTTCAAACAACGCGGTAAAAATCTCGGACGAGCTCAGCTTTCCTTCCAACTGTTCGACCAGCTCGTCGAGCTGGATCGACTGATCGGCCCGCAGCGCGCCAAACACATGGGCCTGGTCCTCGGGTAAATCGGGCTTGCTGAATAACGATGCAGCAGATTCGGCAAAAGATGCAACCCCCTGCCGTTCCTCGACCTCCAGACGCACCTGCGTCGGCAGGTCTTCCCAGACATCTTCCCACGTTGCGACCAGTTTGGCCCCTTGCTTAATCAGCGTGTTAGGGCCCCAGGAGTTCTTGGATGTCACGTTTCCAGGCACGGCGAAAACTTCACGGTTCTGTTCCAGGGCGCAGCGGGCGGTAATCCGGGTGCCGCTGTTTTCACCTGCCTCAATGACCAGAACGCCTGCACTCATGCCGCTTAGAATCCGGTTGCGGATGGGAAAATTTTGCGGCGCGGGAAATGTTCCCATCGGATACTCGCTCAGGATCGCGCCTCCACATTCCAGAATCTGCTCGGCCAACCGCTTGTTCTCCTTGGGATAAATCACGTCAATGCCGGTCCCCCACACGGCCACGGTTTTTCCCTGGACGCTCAAAGCGCCGCGATGGGCCGCCGTGTCCACGCCACGGGCCATGCCGCTCAGAATGACAAGTCCATGCGCCGCCAGATCGCGCGAAAGCATTTCCGCCATCCCGGTTCCGTAAGGAGTTGGATGGCGTGTTCCGACGACAGCGATACCGGGCCGCGCAAGTAAGGCGCTGTCCCCGCGAATCCACAGCATGGTCGGCGGATCGAAGATCTCGCGCAAGCGCTCAGGATAATCTTCATCGACTGGCGTGACCAGCTTGCCACCCCCGTCCTGCACCAGCTTCCATTCTTTTTCGGCATCGGCGCGAGACCGGCCGGAAGTGATGGATTGCGCTGAAGCAGCGGGCAGGCGTAGAACTTCCAATTGCGTCAGGGCAAGCGCCAGCACGCTTTCCGCGCTGCCAGTACTGTGGACCGCCCGCCAGATTCGCGTCGGTCCCAGGCCATCCGTCATGGTAAGCGCCAGCCAGGCCAGCCGCTCGCTTTCCAGTGGAACGGCCGAGGGTACCGATTCGTTTGCAGCTTCTATCGTCATGTTCGTTGAATAAAAGAGATGATGCAAATTGCTGGAGATGCGTCCCGTCGAAACATACGCTGAAAAGTTGGCGTTGATTGTTGCCGAGCGTATCCGGGGCTGGGCGGAATGTCAAGTTTGGTGCGATGGGATACAGTCGCAGATCGTCGACGAAGACGGAAAAATTCCACTGACGTAATCCATTACGACAGTAAAACCTGGGAAACGTCCCGGCGCGGACTGAGGGCTGCCGAACGCAGAGCGTAACCCATGCGAAACATAAAAGTTGGCTGCCAGGTGATGTCTCCCATAAGTTGCGCGAGATACGCGGCAGTACCAGGCTTCTGATGCTGCGCACGTTCTATATCGACGAGTTCGACAGCCTCGTTGATGGGACGGGCCGCAATCCCGCGCGACGTGGCCAGCAGATGAGAGTGCTCCCACACACGACCTGCCTGCAGGCACTGTTGCCGATCATAGCGGTCCCGGACTGCGATGATGCCAAACATGGGAGATGCAGCGAGTTGCCTGCCGTAGTCATCTTTCGGGTCCCGCGCCGCCCGCGCCAGAATTGCCATCTGTGCGGGTTTGGGAAGGGACATGAAAATTGCAGCTTGCAGCGGAGGCACTCCGTAATCTTCTGGCGTTATTCCATCCCGTTGACGCTCAACAGCCTTCCAACTGAAACGTTCCCAAGGCAGTGTAGATGCATCGACCTTCCGGTTTGCGTAAACAACTCTGTTGGACTGGCTGACGAGTTCGACGATGCTGCGCCGATCTTTCGCGTCGGTGAACAGGAACGTCTTTGTGTCGCTGAGTGAGCTGGGAAATTCGCGAAGCGCTGCAAGGAAGTCGGAAGGCAACTCCTGCATCGTATAGTCGGTGCGGTTGGTATGGCGATGCGGTATCGCCTCATAGAGTGGATCCGCCTCACCGGTTGCAGGCCCAATTTCGACGGTCGCAACCATCTGGGGTGCAGTTTTCGTCGAAGGCGGGTCGAGGCTGCCTGGAACAAGATCGGCGGAAGAGCGGTACCCGATGGCGGACGCTGTCACCATCATATTTTCCAGCGCGCACCCCAGGCCTATGTGCAACTCTCGCAGGAACGGATCCAGAGCGCCGGTATTCCTGCTGGTGTCTGCGTAAAGTTCGACCTTCGCAGGATTCACTCTGAAAAGCCACGGCTGTGTATTATGTGGCGACGCGGACAGAATGGCGGCCCGCACCAACGCAAGAGGTCCGGTTTTTGCCTCGTTCCAGTTTTTCCATGGTTGAAACGCTGGCCCTTTGTCGGCACTGAATAAGCCCTCCTCGTATGCGCGCCAGACGCCTCCGCCTGCAACTAGAATCGCGATTGCTCCCGTACCTTTCAGCAAATCTCTGCGGT
>DAHVZT010000006.1 GCA_027323885.1 Acidobacteriaceae bacterium | reverse complement strand
TATGGAAATCGAAAAAACCGATTCCCACATTCCCTCCGCCTCGGCTACTGCTAAACTCATTCCAAATCAAAATACAAAAGGAGCCTTCCCCTGCACGATTACTCCCCACCCTTCAGGCTCATCCTTCGATTGGAAAAGACTGAAGCTTCTTGTTTTCGCGCGAATCCAGCCTGCGGACGCGAGCGGCTGCGACGGAAGTCAGCAAAGCTCTGGATGAAAGAGGTACGCCGCCGCGCCGATCAGAGTGGCATGTTCGCCGGTGACCGCTGGGACCAGCGACGCGCCCGCAAGCGGCAACTCTCCGCAGTGCTCGCGAAAAGATTCCTGGGCTGCTTGAAACAGAATGGACCCTGCCCGCGAAAGCCTCCAGCAACGGCAATGCGATCCGGAAAAAGAATATGCGAAAGGGACGCCGCAGCCACACCCAGCCAGTAACCTGCCTGGCGAATGATCTCGGCAGCTTTGGCATTTCCGGCTTGCGCATCGCGCACCAGGGTTCGAAAGGTTGCACCATGCTCGCCACTCTCGCGGGCATACTGTTGCCCGAGTAGCGCAGTTGAGAGTAACGCCTCCGCACACCCGCGCCCGCCGCAACTGCAGCGCGGGCCGCCAGCGAGAACGATCACGTGCCCCGCGTCTCCAATGCACCCGTGCGCCACCCGCAGCAATCGGCCCTGCACGATCATGCCCACGCCAAGCCCGGTACCGCCCGTCAGGCACAGGAACCGGGACGCATCCCTTCCCTGGCCAAACACATATTCGGCGGCACAGGCTGCGTTGGAATCGGACTCGACGTGGACCGGCACGCCCAATTCGCGCTGCAGGAGAGCCGCGACGGGAGCACCTTCGAGCCAAGGCAAATTCGGATTGTACTCAAGGGTTCCATCCGCAGTGACAAAACCGGCAAGCGCGACGGAGACGCCCAGAACCGGGCCGTGCGATGGTGCTTGCAAGCGGCGGATGGCGACGAGCAGCTTCTCAACAAAGCTCTCCGAATTCGACCCGGAAGTGGAAAAGGTCTGCCAGCATTCAACTGTTCCCTGACGGTCCACCAGGGCAAGCTTGGTCGTTGTTCCGCCGATATCGACCGCAACGACAGTGTCTTTCGGCTTCACGCCGTCGACGTCTTTGGTTGAAGGAGCGGAAAGCCGGTTTCTGCGGACGTGACTTCCGATGCGTAGCGGAAATCGCCTGGCGTGATTCCACGCCACAGGGCAAGGCGGTACGCTGCAAATTGCAAAGGAACAATTTCGAAGATTGGCGCGAGCGCGGACGGGATTTCTGGCCACGGCACCAGCGGCGGAACTTGTTCCCCACTGCCGTCTGCGCTTGCGGAGGGTCCGATCCAGCCGATCTTCGCTCCCATGCGCACAAGGTCGGAGGCAAGCGACCATTCCAGTTCCCGAGTGGGCGCGGGTGCGCCGAAGATGACGGCGCGAAAATCTCCCGAAACGACTTCGACTGGGCCATGCCGGAACTGGCCGGAAGAAATCCCGACGGCCGGCGCTTTTGCCGTTTCGTGGAGCAGCAGCGCGCCTTCGCGCACGGAGGCAAGGGCCGGTCCACGGCCCAGCAGATACAGAGGACCTCCGCCGGTGAGCAGATCCTGCCAGAACTCACTGGCGCGATGGCTTGCTTCAATATAAGAAGACAGCGCGGGAAGCGATTTCAGACACCTGTCACTGAACTCCGCGAAGTCTTGCCCAAGCACGTGCTCCGCCAGAAGAAGCAGCGTGAGGACTGTGCCGGTATACGTCTGCACCGCAATCAACTGATCGGAAAGCGAGCCAATCCTCAGAGTCAGGTCCACGGCTCGTTCCAGTTGCGTGTCCGGCATGTTTGTCACGCCGATCAGGGTCATGCCGGCGGCGCGCATCTTTTCCGCGAGCAGCAGAACCTCGATGGATCCGCCGGAGCGTGAGATCAACACTCCCAGGTCACCGCGCCGCAGGGTGGAACTGCCATAGTGCAGCAATTCTGAGCTTTCGATCGCCTGAACCCGGTGTCCGTGCTGTTCGAGGGCGGTGACGGCGGGCAAGGTGGCGAACAAGGATGCGCCCATGCCGCTGAAGATGACCGTACCCTGAGCACGCCGGAGGAGTTCCGCGCAGGCTCGCAAACTTCGATGTCCATCAGCGGCGTGAAGCTCCAGCAGCGACTGATGCGATCTCGGCTGCGCGAGAATGTTCTGAAGCATCGGCGGAGCGTTCATCAGTTTCTCCGGTCCAGCCACTCATCCACAGGCAGCTTCCTGGTGGGGACATAAGGCAGATTCACCTTGTGGCCCAGCCCCGCGGAGGCGTACGCCGCATAGATTGCTTCCAGGACAACTTTGCCGTCTTCGCCTGTCGCCTGCGGCGACTCGATCCCCCGGATTGCGCGAGCAAAGTGGCGCATTTCCTGCGGAAATCCATAGTTCCACAGCTCTTCAAACACGGGGTACGTCCAGCCCGTGGTGGTCGGCGCCTTTTCCGCAGCGTACCCGACTCCGTATTCGCTGTAGGTGGGCAGCGCGTTGCCCATGTGCAGATTTGCGATGGTCAGGCCGCCCTCGCCATAGATCTCGATCCGGTCGTCCATGCCGCCCCGGCGAGCCCAGCTGTTCTCAATAATGCTGAAGGCCTTTCCTTCAAATTCCACGACGGTGACCGCTTCATCATCGGCCTGTGTTTTGTCGCCGTGGACGTAAGTTCCCAGATGGGAGTAGACGGTGAGCATCTTAGGACGGCCAAGGAACCAGTACGCGAAGGCGATTCCATGGCAGCCAAGATCGAGGAGAGCGCCTCCGCCAGACCGTTTGGTGTCCCAGAACCACTCCGAATGCGGACCAAAATGTTTTTCGCTCTGCTTGACCAGGTGAACTTTTCCGAAGGCGCCGAGGTCCGCCATTTGTTTAGCCTTCACATACTTCGGCGTGAAGAACAACTCCTCCGCGTAGAGCAGCAGCACCCCGTTGGCGCGGCATGCCTCGATCATCCTGTCGGCCTCCTCCAGCGTGACACAGAGTGGCTTTTCGCAGATGACGTGTTTGCCGGCCTTGGCTGCCGCAAGGGTCATCTCGCAATGCAGCGCGTTGGGAGAAGTAATCGTGACGGCATCGATCTCCCGATCGGCGATCAGCTCACGGTAATCGGTATAGACCCGCGGAATCTTGTAGCGTTCCGCGAGCGCCTTCGCGTTGCCCGCAGTGGGAGAAGCCACCGCATCGACGACCATTGCGTCCTCAATCATAGCGATGGAGGCGGCATGACAATCCGCCTGGAATCGTGAGCCGATGATGCCAATGCGGACCGGACCGTTTTTCATGTTGACCTCATTTCCTGACTGTACGTTTGCTCTCATGCGCCGCTACGGAATGATCCTAACAGGCGAACATGCAACGCACTTCCAGCGCATTCCGGTGTTTGCTGTCCGCGTACATCTTTGCGCCGGACCAAATTGGGGACCGAATCGAGAATGTTGAGTTTGACCGCTCCCGTCCGACAGGTTGGGTTTACTATTCGTATTGCAATTCGAGATGCTCTGAATTCGTCGCGCTGCAGGTAGCTCTTCGACTGGAACTTTTTTGCCTGGGTGGGACTCGCGTCCTCCGCAGGACTTTTTCAAGCATTCAACACTAAGGAGAAACGAGATTGCAATGGATAAGAAAAACGGGTCCTCCCGGACGACTTTAGCGGATGTCGCCCGCGAAAGCGGATTTTCCCCTTCCACAATCTCGATCGTTCTGAATGAGGCGCCTCTCTCGCGTTATGTAGCTGCGACCACCAAAGAGCATGTCCGCGAAGTGGCCAAGCGTTTGGGCTATCGTCCCGATGCGTTTGCCCGCTCGTTGAGGAAACGGCGCAGCAATACGATCGGC
>DAHVZT010000136.1 GCA_027323885.1 Acidobacteriaceae bacterium | reverse complement strand
CGGGCAGCGCGGTCGTCTCCCAGGCGTCCGATGTATCGCGTGCGCAACCCCCAGCGGCGGCAGGCGATCACGGCAGTCGAGATTTCGCCGCCCAGCAAAACACTGTGCTCGCTGTACTCCGTCTTGGAGCCAGGAGCGGGGAATGCGGAAACCGGGATCACGGTATCCGTCGCGTTCAGGCCGACGCCCACCAGATCGACTTTGGTCCCACCGCCTTGAGAGCCCATCACCTTCCATGCTAATTGCCGGGTGGACAATTCGGATGATCGAGAAACTTCGATGGCAGGCTCTGGGGTGAGGGAATATTCACGGTCGCGGAGCGGTTGAGGACCGGACAATCTGAAACGGCTCACCGGCGGGGATAAAGGCGACCGGCATTTCGGGAAAGAGAGTGCGGAGCCAGCGGGCGCACTCCTCCATGCCAGCTTCTTCAGAGACTTCGTGGCCGAGCAGGATGAGGGCTTTGTGACGGCCTTCGGCGGCGGCGTCCTGGACGTAGGGAACTGTCTCCCATTCGCGGGATTCGCCGGCGACGAGGAGTTGGACGTTGTCCTGCTGCAGAACCTTGATCTGCCTGTCGGATCCCGCGGCTCCGGGGAAGAGCGTAACGTGGGTGACGGCCATGGCGGGGTCGCCGACGATGCGGATGGCGCGAGCTCCGGTGCGAGCCTGCAGCGAGGCCGCAATCTGGCCGACGGTGCTGGGCGGCAACGTGAAGAGCTGAGGGTTCGAACGGTCCTGATAGGGCTTCCATCCGAACTGATCGACCATGCCGACAAGGATGCCATCGGGCTGGCGCATGTGCCAGGTGTCGTGAAAGCGCCAGACTACGAGGTGGTGCTCGCGAATGTAGGCCAGCTTTTGCCGCAGGACAGGATCGTTGGCGAGCGGCGACCGATCGTCGCGGTGGTTATAGAAGGTGGGCTCGTGCGTAATGATCAGGTTCTTGCCGGTGGCAACCGCCTGTTCCAGGACGGGGTAGGTGTCCATGAAAGTTGTCACGATGCCGGTGACCACGGTCTTGGGATCGCCGGCTTTGAGCGCATCGACAGTGTCGGCGAGCGGAGTGGCCCCGGTGGCCGCGATGACTCGCTGCATGACTTCGGCCGCTGTAAGGGCCGGTTTTTGTGCGAGGGCAGGCCAGGGCAATGCGGTCAGTAGCACGAGTAGAAGCGCGGTGTGAAGGGGTCTGCTTCGGAGCACAAGGCCTCCCAGGGCGAATGTCTCTCTGCTAGAGAGTGTATCCGACCGTACTTCGCTGGTTTCAGCGGATTCGCCTGTTCGGGCAGTCGCGAAGGAGGCATTGAAGTCCGCTATGGTCTGGAAGCAGTCACGGCTTGCTCGAGCAGCAAATGATTTACAGGATGGAATTGGTCTGTGGAAAGCCATTTCTATCGTTCATTGACAGGAAATCATCTTGCGCAGTAGGATCGCGCTCAGAAGTTACTTCCTGCATTGGGCCAGGTTCCCCCTCCCTAGGCCATTTTCAATAAACCACTTACTTTACCTGAGTTCATGAATAGGCTGGCGAGCTCCTAAACCCGGCGTGAGTCATCACTGCTGGCGGCCAACGGGAGTTGGGTAATCTTATGAAGCAGACGTCGATCTGGTATTTTGTAGCCATCCTGGGTATGGCTTCGGCTTGCCGATGCGCCCAAGCACAGAACTCGATCGCAGTGTTCGGTCCGGTGGATGTCCGGCTGGCTCCAGGCAACACCTCTGGCCAGCCCAATAAAAACAATCCTCCCGCCGCATTTAACACCTCAACTTTGAGTCTGAATTGCGCCGTGACTCCGATCAGGGCAGTACTTACCTCTTCTCCCACTTCAGGCGCCACGCTGGCAAATCTTCTGGTCGACAACTACATCAATCTCACTGTAGCCAACGGAACTCCGGTGGACATATGTTCCGGCGGAACATCGACCTCCTCCGATAGTGGAACGGACCACTCCCAGGAGTGCTACGCGTCGGGCTTTTCGTCGGCGGTAGGGAACCTTGCCGGCCAGGACCTTGACAGTCTTGTCGGCATCTATGGCGTAGCACCGCTTGATATCAGCAGCTATCTGACTCAAGGAACACAGCAGGCCACCTTCGACCTTGTCGACCTGGGCGATTACGTGGCCAGTTCGTCGTTATTCCTGAACACGAACTGTATTCAAGTGGGAGTTTCAGGGCAGGTCAATCTGACAGGGAATACTATCTCCCCGACGGCGAACCTGACGCAAAACTACCCTATTGATTCGACGTCGAATCAAAAGTTCCAGTTCGTTTACGACCTATCCCAAGCTCAGAAGGCGGGAAGCTTGTCCATCACCTCTGGAACGATTCCGTATGTCACAGACGATGCGGTGAGTCCCGCCACGTTTCAGACGGAGCTGGTTCCCAATACATCCTTCGCCACCTCCTCCTGCCTGATTCACACCGGGGAGCTTCTCAATGGCCAACCAGCATGCACCATTTACACGCTGGAGTGCACGTCCGGTACGAGTACCACACCGAGCGGGGCGCAGTGTCCGGTTTCCACACTGCCCAATGAAATATTTCAAGATATTTTCGATGGCCCCGGCTTCACGCTCCAGAATCATCAAGGAGTCGGCTTCCTGATGGCCAGCGAGGGCTGGACCGGCGGGCCTTGTACGTTCGATTCGGCATCGGGCCTGCAGAATCTTCCCTGTCCGCAGAACCTTATCACCAGTTTCAGCGGTCCTGGAGTGTTTACCCTGCTCAGTGCGACATCCCATCCGAATTCCACATTTCTAGCAGTGACTGGAATTCCTGAAGACTTGACAACAGTTACCGTTCAGGGCATGCATCCGGGCAATTGGGTCAACACTCGCAGTCCAAGTGTGACGCTTTCCAGCCAGCCGCCTTCCGTGCCCAGCCCAAGCAGTTTTATTGCTTCACCGATCCAGAGCATCACTTACGGAATCGCGGCGGCGAGCAGTGTTCAACCCACGCCGTCAGCACCCGCATCGACGGACACGACCTTCTCAAACAGCGTTCCATGTCCACAGCAGGCAACTGCGTCCGACGCAATCGTTTTCGCTACTCCTCCGGAGACTCTGACCGTACCTGCGGATGGCAATTATCTCCTTCACTCCTTCGCCGAGGATTGCGCTGGAACCAAGGAGTACCAATTTACGAACACCTCGGGCAGCTGGTCTACCTCCTACTACACCTATCCCATCAATGTGGACACGGTTGCGCCGACCGTGACCTCACTTACGCTGAATCCGCCTGCCAGTACCCTGATCCTGGGCGACTATATCCAAGGCCAGACTGTTACCGCTTCCTATAGCTGCACCGATGACCGTTCCGGGGTGGTCACCTGTGGGACTTCCACATTCTCGCCCACCCCTCCAACACGGAACACGGGCGCGATCAGCAGCAGAAACGTAAGTACTTCAAGCGCTTCCTATACCGGAACCACGCAGACCTATACCGTCCAGGCTGTCGATGCTGCCGGGAACCAGTCCTCCAAGTCCGTCAGTTACACGGTCATCGCCTACGACCCAGGAATCCAGATCACCCAGCAGGGCACCAAGGTCGAAGTGAGCGTCTCTCCCATATCCGGTCATCCAGCGACTGGCCTGGTGGAGTTGTATCTCGGCATCACACCTTACCAGTCAGCAAAACTGACCGGGAACGGGGTAGCGCATTTCAGTCTCAGCGGAGTCCAGGGAACTTATGCGCTGAGCGCGGTCTATGCGGGAAGCTTTTTGTCGGCGCCTGTAACGCTCGGTTTCAACTGATTCAAGCACAATTTCCGAACGCTCGCGCGTACTGCGTGCATCCAACAAACCAGTCATTTAAATCTCTGTAGTTCGAAGGTGACACATGAGTCTGGAAACGATCGAAGAGTTATTGCTGGATGAGCTAAAGGACCTGTATTCCGCGGAAAAGCAAATCACCAAGGCCCTCCCTAAGATGGCAAAAGCTGCATCCACGCCGGAGCTCAAGCAGGCATTCGAAAGCCACCTGGAGGAAACGAAGGGACAGGTGCAGCGCTTGGAACAGATTTTTGAGATGTTGGGCAAAAGAGGCACAGGCAAGACTTGCGAGGGCATGAAGGGAGTTCTTCTGGAAGGATCTGAAATCATCGAAGATGCGGAGAAAGGGTCCGTTCGCGATGCCGGTCTGATTGCCGCGGCGCAACGCGTCGAGCATTATGAAATGGCGGGCTATGGTTCGGTACGCGCCTTTGCCCAACTGCTGGGGAAGAGCGAAATGGTTCAGCTGCTGGACGCCACTTTGAGCGAAGAAAAAGCTGCTGATTCCAAGCTGACGCAAATCTCAAAAGCTGTAAACAAACAAGCTCAAAGTCAGAAATAACTGCCGCAGTCCCTTTTTTGGCGGTATGCCTCCCCGATAAGACTTGCGCTTGCGGATTATCGGGGAGGCGAAGCTTTGTGTTGTTCCATTTCGGCAAGTTGCTGGCCCGCGGGGCTGCAGATGGCGGCCACCAAGTCGAAGTAGTGGCGGGCCCTTGCTATATCCCGGACGATTTGCGCTTTCAGCGCGTCAGGGGACGGCCATTTCTTCTCTGCGCGTATCCAGTCCAAAAATTCGAGCCGCAATTCGGTGGTCTCGTCCAGCATTAACGGATGGAAATTCAAAATATGAGTTTCCACGGCAAACGAATCCGGTCCGAACGTAGGCCGATTGCCGATGTTGGTGACCGCGGGAAAGCGCTCTTCCTGGAGCTTCAAGCATGTCGCGTACACCCCGTTCGCGGGCAGCAGTTCCGGATAGGGAGCAAGGTTGATGGTGGGAACCGTGTAGACGGAGCCGTATCCGCGGCCGGGCGCAGGGCTGGAAATAATTTCAAAGGTGCGGCCCAGCATCTGCCGCGCGGCGCGCAGGTCGCCCTGCGCGATGGCAGAACGCACGGCACTGCTGGAAACTACCTGGCCCCGCCAAAGGGTGGGTCGATGCACGCGGGCCGTGAAGCCGAACTCCGCGCCCAGCGCCGCGAGCTCGTTCACATCCGCGCGAGCATCTGCGCCGAAGCGAAAATTTTCTCCTTCCTCGACTTCGACCGCGCCGAGCGCATCGCGCAGCACCTCGCGGGCAAACTCCCGGGCGGTGAGCCGGGAGAGTGCCTGGGTAAATGGAAGAACCAAGGCAGCCTCTATGCCGGTTCGCGCCAACAGGTCCAACTTCTGCGCCGGTTGAGTGATCATTCGCAACCCGCTCTCAGGATGCAGCACGCGAACGGGATGAGGGTCGAAGGTGACCGCGACGGAGCGAGCATTGAGAGAGCGCGCGCGTGCATTGACATCGGAGAGCACTGCCAAATGGCCACGATGTACGCCGTCGAAGTTGCCGATGGTTACGACGGATGGACCATAATGCGATGGAATTTCTTGTAAGGAGCGGAAAATCTGCATCGCTATAGCTCGATGGGAATGCGCAGGCCATCATAGGCGAGCCGGATGTGGGGAGGGAGTTCCTTTTCCGTCTCAACCTGTCCCAGGTCATGCGACATATGAGTGAACCATGCGCGCCGCGGACCTATTTTCTCCACAAATCTGACGGAAGATTCCAGATTGGAGTGGCTGGGGTGCGGGGTGCGGCGCAGCGCGTCCAGAATGAGGACATCCAGTCCCTGAAGCAGAGGAAAGCTGGCCTCTGGAATATCGCTCATGTCCGTGAGATATGCGGCATTGCCAAATCGAAAGCCCACGGTCTGCAAGCTTCCGTGCAGCAGCGGGACTGTGATGAAGTCCGATCCAAACAACTGCGTCTGAGATTGAAGCGGATGCAGTTCCACGCGCGCTTTGTGCGGGTACTGGTTGCTCTCAGAAAACGTGTATTCGAAGACGTGGCGAAGCACCTGCGCGGTGGTTGCGTCGGCATAGAGAGGAATCTTTTCCGGACGTTGAAAGCTGAGCGGACGCAGATCGTCGAGGCCGAGAATGTGGTCGGCATGAGAGTGGGTGTAGAGCACTGCATCGACGCGGCGGATGCGTTCACGAATGGCCTGATAGCGAAAGTCCGGCCCGGTATCGATGAGAACGCACCGGCCGGTTTCCCCATCATGGAACTGGATCGCGACGGAGGGCCGGGTTCGCCGGTCGCGCGGATCGGTGGAGGTGCATACGTGGCAGCCGCAACCGAGTGTAGGAACACCCATGGAAGTGCCGCTGCCCAGGAGGATGAGTTCTGCTTGCATGCTTTGTCTGCTATGAAACGAGAAGGTCGTGATGCCAATCCCGCAGCTTATCGCCGCTTGGGTGGAGGCGCTGCCTGGGTTCCTGGGTTGGATGCGTTGCGTGCGATCGCATTCGTGATTTCCAGGAACATCATTCGCAATTCAAACAAAGCACTGTCGAGCAGCCGGTGTTCGGCATCTGTCAGGTTCCCTTTTGTCTTGTCGTTCAAGACACCTAAGAGATCGATCGTCTGGCGTGCGCCCATCAGATCGATGCGTGGCTTTTCTCCCGGCTGAGTGCCGGCCCCCATGGCCATCATGGCGGTCATGTACATGGACTGGACCAGGTGCTCAAACCCCACGGGGCCGAGGCGGGCGGAATCCGGGGACTTCGCGCGAAGCAGGTCGTCAAGCTCCCTAGTGGTCTGCTGGTACGCCGCATTGGATTCGGCATTCTCCTGTGCGGTAGGACCGGGGGGCATGCTCGCATCCTGAACTCCCGAGCTTTCGCTGGATTCGGGCGCACGGCCTGGTGTACGGGCGCCGGACCCTTGAGGAGCTGCAGACGCTGCGGGGGATTGCGTCGAGCCAGATGCCTTGTTTCTCTCAGCGTCTACTGCGGAGTGCCGCTGTTCCGCTTCACGGTGCTCGGCTGCGCTTTGTGCGGCGGCTTCCGGGCGGATCTCTCCATCGGAGGAAATTTTCCGGCGGTCGGTAAATGTCACCTGCGGTTCTTTTTCATGCATGAGTATCGCTCATCTCTCTAGCTCCGCTCCTGGGCGAAGTCATGTTTCAAGGCTGGACTGCGGAAGGTTTGAAGTCAAATGGAAGCGAGGCTGGCGTGACGGCGCAGCCCCCGGCGTTGAGCTCGAGCTTTCTGTCCAGCGCCTCCCGGCGAATGGTACCCAAAGCGAGCACTCGCTCTGTGCCATCGCGAAAGCGAATGAATCCCACACTGGAGAGTTCGCCTACGGACTTGTTCTCCGCAAGCAGCGGGATTCTGGGGTTCGGCTTTGGCAGTTCGCAGTTATTCCGCACCAGGAAGCCGCTGAAGCTCCGATGAACATTGCCGCGTGAGCGTATGCGCTCGACAATCTCCTGGCCGATATAGCATCCCTTTGAAAAGTGAAGCGCTCTGGTCTGGCCGGTCTCCTGGGGCAGATCACGACCGGTAATGTCGATGGAATAGGCAGGGGTACCTTCCAGAATTCGCAGCTGTTCGACCGCTTGGGCGCCACATGGCGCAGCGCCGGAAGCTGTCAGCGCATTCCAGACCTCCAGTACGTCCTTTGGCTCGCACCAGATTTCATAGCGCGGAACAAGCGGGCTGTAGCCCCCGATCGTCATGACGCGCAGGCCCTTCCATAATGTATTTTCCATCTGCATCGCGCCTGCGGGAGGGATGGGAAAACCAGCCAGTCCCAGCATGTTCGCCGCGTGTGGACCGGCAACGCCCACAGCAGTCCACTCTTCCGCGCGTTGAAGAACGACATCGTCCATGATGATGTATCGCTCCAGGTAGGCTGCGAGTGTGCCCAGTTGCGATGCATCGGTTTGCAGCCAGAGTGCGCCGGCGCTGCGATAGATGTACAGGTCTCCCTGAATGCGGCCCTGCGCATTGAGTACGAAGGCGTAGCAGCCCTGATTTTCCGCGAGCCCGACGACAGAATTGGTGACCATGCCGTTCAGCCAGCGAACGGAGTCTTCCCCGTCGCAGCGCAGAAGACCACGCCAGCCCAGGTCGTAAACGCCCGCTCCGCTCAACAGAGCACTCATTTCGGAAACAGTTTCAGAGAATTCCGCAGCGGTGATTGCGCCTCGATACCCGGCAAGCTGCAGCGAAGCTGAGGCGCCCAGCGCATCCGCGAGCGGAGTGGGTGCGGAAACCGGCATGGGGGACTGAGATGCAGATCCGACGGCCGGAGTTTCTGGACCGGATGCATTGAGAGCCGGAGTGGAGTTCGCTTCCAACATTGTGTCTTCTGTCCAACGGTACACTCAAAATTATAGCGGGGATGCGAACAGCAGCCCCGCGATGAGGGTACATGATGGGGAAATGCTTTCTAGCGATGGTCCGCGGGCGATTCGTTTTAAGGATGTTTCTGTGCGGGATAGCGATTTTGGCTCCAGCTTTTCCAATCGCCGCGATGGGGCAAGAAAGTTCTCCACCTGTCAGATCCAATTCTCCGAACCAGCCATCGCAGAAGACAGGACCGCAGAGCAGTTCGCCTGGCTCTGGCGAACAGCAGACCCACATCACTCCCGAGCAGGCGCAGCAGCTCTTCCGTTTAGTGGATTCGATCCTGAAGTTCGACAGTGACGCAACGGGTTTGCCGGTCCTTCACTCTGTCCACCGGCAACTGGTCACGCGGGACGAAGTTGAACAGTATCTGCTGCAGCAACTGCATGACGATCGTGACGCCAAACGTCTGCAACGCAGCGAACTGGTCCTGAAAAAATTCGGTTTGCTGGACAGAGATTTCCAATTGAAGCCGTTTCTGATCCAGCTCCTTCGCGAGCAGATTGCGGGTTATTACAACGACAAGACCAAAACGGTAAGCCTGCTGGACTGGATTCCGCCGGAGGAGCAGAAGCCGGTGCTGGCACATGAACTGACCCATGCTTTGCAGGACCAGCACGTAGATCTAAGAAAGTGGGACGAGCAGAGCGATCAGGACATTGCAACCAATGTGACGCAGGACAACCGGCACATCGCTACAGATGAGCAGGACACAGCCCGCGACGCCGTGGTGGAGGGACAGGCAATGGCTGTTTTCCTGGATTACGCTCTTGCGCCCGCTGGAAAGAACATCCTGACCGCACCCCAGGTCGTGGATAAGATGGACCAGGCGATGGCGGACAGTGCGGATTCCCCAACGCTAGCGAATGCGCCTTTGGTCCTGCAGAAATCGTTGATCTTTCCTTATGTGGCGGGCCTGAACTTTGTCCGGACGGTGCTCGCAGCCAAGGGCAAGCAGGGGGCCTTTGCCGGGATGCTCGATCACCCACCTTCTTCCAGCTACGAAATCATGACTCCTCAGGTTTACCTGGAGCACAAGCCCGTGCCTCTGCTGCAAATGCCAGATATTCATCCGCTCCTTGGCGCTCAGTACCGTCCCTACGATGTCGGCGTGATGGGCGAGTTCGATGTGCAGGTTCTGACGGAGCTTTTCGGCGGTGCTCAGGCGTCCCAGGCGCTGACGCCAGCTTGGCGCGGAGGCATTTATTACGCGGCGCAAAGTAAATCGGCAAAGTCCGGAGCGGACCAGGATTCGCCAGCTTCACTCGCGCTCCTTTATCTGTCCCGCTGGACCACCCCCCAGGCCGCGCAAGCTTTTGCAAAGGTTTACTCGCAGGAAATTTCTCGCAAATACGACAACGCGGTCCGGGCTGATGGAAACGATTCGGGAACCGAGGGCGCCAATGCGCTCACCCGCATCTGGAATACGCCGGAAGGTCCGGTCCTGATTGTGGTCACAGGCCGAACCGTCTACATTAGCGAAAGCTTTCCGCTCGATCTTGCGCGCAAGCTGCAACTTGTGATGATGGGCAGCATTGAGGGAAACGCGAACAGTATGGTCGCCGGGAAGAGAACCTCGCCAAGGGATTTGACTTCGGCTCTGCGCCATCGGCTGTTTACCGCCGGGATTGTGCGAGAAGCTTTGCAGGCGGTTCCAGCGCGCCGGGACCTTGTGGAGAAATCCGGAGACTGGGCAATTGTGCTCGCCGGACAGAGCACGCGATAAAGCGTCCACGTTATACTTAGCCTTTTGCGGATTACCAAGGCTGTAATCGCAGGTTGCTGCAGCAGGCTGAGCAGACACGCACCGGAGTGAACCTAAAGGAGTGATTCCCCAGATGTTTCGTGCGGAAATTGGCATCATCGGTGGCAGCGGACTTTATCACATGCCTGGGCTGACGAATGTACATGAGGACCAGGTGAGCACACCCTTTGGCGACCCGTCCGACTGGCTGACGTTTGGAGAACTGCATGGCCGCAAAGTCGCATTCCTGGCGCGCCATGGACGCGGTCATTTTCTCTTGCCGTCGGACATCAATTATCGAGCAAACATCTACGCGATGAAGCAGGTTGGCGTATGCGCGATTCTTTCCATCTCCGCAGTGGGCTCTCTGAAAGAGGAGCATAAGCCGGGAAATTTTGTGGTCCCGGACCAGTTCATCGATCGGACCTACGCGCGGCGGAGCACGTTTTTTGGCCCGGACGTAGCTGCCCATGTTTCCATGGCCGATCCGGTCTGCTGTGAGATCGGCAACGTGCTACAGACGGCATGTGAAAACAGTGGAGTCACCGTGGCCCGTGGCGGGACCTATGTGTGCATGGAAGGACCGCAGTTTTCCACCCGCGCAGAATCGAATCTTTACCGGTCGTGGGGCGCGGATGTGATCGGCATGACGAATCTGCAGGAAGCGAAACTCGCGCGCGAAGCGGAGATCTGCTACGGCACGCTGGCCATGGTGACGGATTATGACTGCTGGCACCCTGGACACGATTCGGTGACCACGGACCAGATCGTCGCGGTGCTGAACCAGAACAGCGCGGCGGCGCAGAAAGTTCTGGATTTGGCGATCGCGAACTTGCCGGGAAAGCGGAGTTGCCATTGCCAATCGGCGTTGAAGGACGCAATCATCACCAGACATTCGGTAATTTCACTGGCGACAAAACAGAAGCTGCGTCTTCTGTTCGATAAATACATTCAGCCGAGTGACAAGCCGCAAAGCAAATAGCAGCCAACCACATTCAACTGATCTCAATTAGGGAGCCAACGCGCTCATGTCGATTCTTGTAGTCGGTTCCGTAGCTTTTGACAGTATCCGCACGCCGCATGGGACGGTTGACCGCTGCCTGGGCGGCGCGGCGACTCATTTTGCGCTCGCAGCCAGTTTTTTCACGCAGGTTCGCGTCATCGGTGTGGTGGGGGAAGACTTCACGGCCCAACATGAACAAGTGTTTCGGGCGCACAACATCGACACACGCGGAATTGAGCATGCTCCCGGCAAAAGTTTTCACTGGACCGGCGAGTACCGGGAAAATCTGAACGAGGCACAGACTCTTCGCACAGATCTCAACGTTTTTCAAAGCTTTCAGCCGAAGATACCTGACGCTTACCGCGACAGCGAATATTTATTCCTTGCCAACATCGATCCTGCTTTGCAGTTGCAGGTGCGCAGGCAGATGCCGCGAGTCAAGATGGTGTGTGGCGACACGATGAACTACTGGATCACAGGGCATCGTGAAAAGCTGCTGCAGACCCTGCGTGAGATGGACGCTCTCCTGATCAACGATGGTGAGGCCAAACTGCTGGCCGGGGAAAACAATCTTGTGCAGGCTGCGAAACGGATCATGCAAATGGGGCCGAAGACGCTGATCGTAAAACATGGAGAATATGGCGCTACGGCTTTTTTCGGGAAGGCATCGTTTCCAGCAGGGGTGAAAAACCATTTCTTTCGCGCTCCCGCGCTGCCGCTGGCGGAAGTCGTCGACCCAACCGGGGCAGGAGATTCCTTTGCAGGAGGCTTCTTCGGATATCTGGCATCCCAGCCATCGCTGACGCCCGCAGTGTTCAAGCGCGCCATGTTCTACGGTGGAGTGATGGGATCCTTTGCTGTCGAGCGCTTCGGCACCGAGCGTTTGGAGAATGTCACTCGGGAAGAAATCGACGAGCGCTTCGCCATGTTCCGGGAACTCTCGCATCTCGATGTCGAATAGACGCCGGGGGACGAATTCAGCGCCAGCTCTTGAGGGCCGGCCGCAGATCACGCTGCGGGAAGAGACGAAATTCGCCACAGCGGCGGCGGTCCTGCTGATTACCGGCTCTCTGATCTACTGTGCGCGGCGGAATCTTCTTCTGCTTTACGGCGACGCCGTCGCCCATCTTCATATCGCCAGGCGTGTGTTCGATTCTCTCAATCCTGGTTTCCGGCAGCTTGGCTCCGTGTGGCTGCCCCTGCCTCATCTGCTGATGCTTCCCTTTGTGCAGCGGGCGGACTGGTGGCAGAGCGGTCTGGCGGGAGCGATTCCTTCGATGGCAAGTTACGTTCTGGCTTGCGCGGGAATCTATCACCTGGCGCGGCAGTGGATGCGGCCGCTATTTGCCGCCGTGGTCTTCCTCGCGCTCGCGCTGAACCCCGGTCTGCTTTATATGTCCGTCACCGCGATGACGGAGCCGCTTTTTCTGGCGCTGATGATTTGGAGTGCCGTACACCTGACCGCCTTCGAAGAGGCCGTGCGGAAGGCTGATTCTGTCGCTGGACGGGTCGCTCTGCTGAAGCTGACCTTGGTGTTGGTCGCGGCTGTATTCACTCGGTACGACGGCTGGATCCTGGGCTCACTCGCCTGGATGATGGCTGCATATTGGACAGTGCGGGCTGGCTGGTGGCGGGAACGTGCCAACGCCCGCGTATTCCTTGCATGCACGCTGCTGCTGCTGGCGGCGCCGGCGACATGGCTTGCATACAATTGGCGTATTTATGGCGATCCGCTGGATTTTCTGCGCGGACCCTATTCCGCAGCGGCGATTGCGCGGCGCACGACCAAGCCTGGCGCATCTCCCTACCCCGGCTGGCACAGTCCATGGGTCGCTCTTCTTTACTACGTGAAGTCGGCCAAAATGGGTGCTGCTCCGCAGTACTGCGGGCGTTGGCTGCTGCTGATGGCGGCTGCGGGAACGGCATTCGCGCTTCGGGTTTTCCGGGGCAGTGCCGCAGCTGCCGCAGTTTTGTTCTGGATGCCTATACCGTTTTACGCCTACGCGGTCGCCTACGGATCTGTGCCGATTTTTCTCCCCGTCTGGCCGCCTCACTCGTTCTACAACACCCGCTACGGAATGGAGTTGCTTCCGGCGTTCGCGCTGTTTCCCGCATTCGCAATGCTTGCCGCAACGAAGATGCGCCCGCAGTGGGTCCGGTGGATCAGCGCATTCGCTGTGGTCCTTGTGATTGCCAGCAGTGCCATGCTGATGCGCGGCACTCCCTTGGTGCTGCGGGAAGCCAAAGCAAATTCAATGACGCGGCTGCCGTTTGAACAGGCGCTGGCAAGCAGGTTGATGCTGCTGCCTCCACACTCCACCCTGATGATGTACACCTCGGCCCACATCGGAGCGCTCCAGCAGATTGCGTTTCCGTTGCGCCAGACGATCAATGAAGGTGACTACAAATTGTGGAGTGGCGCTCTCGCGAATCCTGCCGCGTCCGCCAACTTCATCGTTGCACTCGATGGCGATCCGGTGAGCGAAGCCGTCCGGAAGCATCCTGAGAATCTGCAACTGCTGTTCTTGATCTGCAGTACGGGCCAGCCATGCGCGCGCATTTATCGTTCCACAGAGCGCCCGTTGCGCTGAAACGGCAAGATGGGGGAGGGCCGGAAGAGAAAGTCGAAGGAGAACTCCGGCGACCGATGCAAGCCAGCGCTACTCGTGAAACGAGACGAGCGACATGGGCTGAGTCAATCCGAAAACGACTTCAGAGCCCTGGGGCAGGACGGCTTGATGGCTTTCCAGCAACCAGTGGGCGCCCACGTATCCCACCGCAGCGCCGCCGGCGACCAGCGCCGCCGGACCGGCTGCGATTAAAAAGCCCGCTGCCGCCGCACCGCTGCCCAGCAAACCCGCTTCAGCGGCTGTTCTTTTTGCGTGGTCGGTACTCACGACCGTGCCTTCAGATCCGGTCTTCACATTGTCCGTCCTGCCAAGGTCATACACTTCCGCGTGGAGGAAATACCGGGTCCCGTCCGGCAGGTTTACCTCATCCGGACGCAACCGGATGGACGCGCCGCCGCGGATGCGCCGGCCTGAGCTAACCGAGGTGACACGGCCGGTTACGGTTGAGCCCGCGGGGATGACGATGCGGTTGTCCTTCTTGACCGGCTCAATCAAGCGGGCGGTGAAAACCGAACCGGGCTGCGTGGTTGCGGTGGACAGTTGCTGGTTCAGCGTGACTTTCAGAATTGTTCCTTCCGGCAACTGATTCGGCCCGGAGGGAACGCTGGTCACGACGTCGGCATTAGGATCGTAAGCCGGCTTGATTTCCTCTCGACTCACCAGGCCTGGGTGATCCACATATGTGTGGTCGGAGGGAGATGTCGGCATCGCCTCCATGTGGGGCTTGGGGTGTATGGCGGACGCGACGGAGGAGTCGGATGAGGAGGAATCCGCGCCGAGATCGTTCGTGGTCACAATGGCATCGTCCGGCGGATGGGAAACGCCCTGGTACGGGCTGGGTTTATCCGCCTGCCCGAATGCGGTAGCCGCGATCATGATGGTTGCCAAGCTCGTAACCGCAATTGCTTTCATCGAAGCATCACCTCTTAAACTTTTCTTCGCCGTTCGCCATTCGCCGCTGCCGAAAGCAGCTTCGCGCAAACCCCCGATGAATTTGACTCAGGGATGCGGCGTCACGTTGTGTTCCCAGCTTTCAAGCAAGGTAAACCGCCGCTATGCATTAGTTTAGCCGAGTGGCACGGGAAAGAAGCGCGCGTGCTCGCGTCGGGTATTCATCTAGTTATCGGATACGTGAAAGGGAGATGGCGGATTCGGAAAGCAAGTTTCGCAGGATGTCCCGGCGGCGAAAAGTTCTGAGGAGCTGCTGCTACAATCGATGCTGTGGCGGCGGTCGCGAACCTGGTGCGAGGCGGCCTGCAAAACAGTGGGCGCGCCGGTGATTCGCCAGAGTTCTCTTGGTTATCCGAGCGCGGAACCGATACCGGATTATGGAAAAGCTTGTCGAGACGATCCGCGCGACCACCGGAAGCTCGATTCCGGTACACCGCAGGCCCCTGCTGAACGAGCGGCTGCAGCATAAAATTTTGAGGAGCAGTATGACTGAAATCAGCTCGATCCATGCGCGCGAGATTCTGGATTCTCGCGGAAACCCGACTGTCGAAGCAGACGTGATGCTGGAGAGCGGGGCCATCGGCCGTGCGGCCGTTCCAAGCGGAGCGTCCACTGGCGAGCACGAGGCCGTGGAACTGCGTGACGGCGATTCGGCCCATTACATGGGCAAGGGTGTGCTCCAGGCCATCGAGAATGTCGAAAGCGTGCTCGCGCCGGAACTGACCGGCATGGATGCGAGCAATCAGCGCCTGATCGACCAGACGATGATCGCTCTGGACGGAACGCCGAACAAAAGCAGACTGGGGGCGAACGCCGTTCTTGCCGTCTCCATGGCCACTGCGAGAGCGGCTGCGAATGAGCTCCGTATGCCTCTGTATCGATATTTGGGCGGAGTGCATGCGTGCACGCTTCCCACGCCGATGATGAACATTTTGAACGGCGGCGCGCACGCCGACAACAATGTCGATTTTCAGGAATTCATGATTATGCCTGCGGGCGCGGAAACATTCTCAGACGCGCTGCGCATGGGCGTGGAAGTGTTCCATACCCTGAAAGGCGTGTTGAAGAAAAAGGGCTATAACACCGCAGTGGGCGATGAGGGTGGGTTCGCGCCATCCTTGAAATCCAATACGGAAGCGATCGAAGTCATTCTGGAGGCAATTGCGCAGGCAGGCTATGCGCCGGGGGAAGAAATCTTCCTGGCGCTGGACCCGGCGGCCAGCGAGTTCTTTGATGCAAGCAAGAACAAGTACGTTTTCAAGAAGTCCGACAAGAGCGAACATACCAGCGAGGAGATGACCCGTTTCTGGGCGGACTGGATTCGGCAGTATCCCATCGTCTCATTGGAAGATGGGCTGGCGGAAAACGATTGGGAAGGCTGGGCATTCCTGACCAAGGAGTTGGGCGACCAGGTGCAGCTTGTAGGAGATGACCTTTTTGTAACGAATACCGAAATTCTGCAGCGCGGAATTGAGCAGGGAGTGGCCAACTCCATTCTGATCAAGGTCAACCAGATTGGCACGGTCAGCGAAACGCTGGAAGCCATAGACCTGGCGAGGCGTTATGGATACACCTCGATCATTTCGCATCGCAGCGGTGAGACGGAAGACACTTTCATCGCGGATTTCGCCGTGGGGACGGGTGCCGGGCAGATCAAGACCGGGTCGGCCTCTCGCACGGACCGTATTGCGAAATACAATCAACTGCTGCGCATCGAAGAGGAACTCGGCCAAGCGGCCCAGTTCCTCGGCCTGGAATCTGTGAATTACGGCGAGTGATGCGCTCCACAAGGATCCCGAGCTGGTTTTGAAGTCATCGGGAACTCCAAATCTAAGCTCTGGAAAGTTGAGTTGTTTGAAAATGCTGCGAGTTTCCGCGTGTTCTTTTGTCACATCCATCCTGCTCGGTTTCGTGATGTCGACTGGTCTCTTTGCGCAACAGCACTCCAAAGCACCTTCTTCTCCGGCCGTGCAGGCAAAAACTTCTGATGCATCAGCACCGGGGCTGACCCCGGTGAGCGATCCAGCCACTGCTGCTCAGATTCGGGAACTGCTGGAGGTGACTGGCGCAACGCGAAACGCCACGCTGATGGTGAAACGAATGATCGATCAGATGAAGCAGCAGGCGCCGTCGTTTTTTCCGCAGGACTTTTGGACAGATTTGAGCCAGAGCTTTCAGCATCTCGATGCGGAGAACCTGATGGTACCGTACTTTCAAAAATATTATTCAAAACCGGATGTCGAGAAGGCGATCGCTTTCTATAAAACGCCCGCAGGCAGGCACCTGGTTGCGGTCCAGCCGGTAATCATGCAGAAAACGCAAGGTATCGTGCTGGCGCGCGCGCAGGAGGTAGGGCACCAGGTTCTGATGCGCCACAAAGCGGAGCTGGAGGCGCTGGCGAAACAATATCAGCAGCAGCATGGAGCAGGCGGTCCCGCGCCGCAGAGTTCCAATCCCGGCAGCCAAAATCAGCCCAAATGATGATCGAAATTTGAAGGCGTCGAAACGGTTCGCCTAACGTGTCCGACAACAGGAAGACAATGGCCAATCACAAACCTCTGGTACTTACAATTCTGGATGGGTGGGGCTATCGCGCAGAGCAAAACGCGAATGCCATTGCACAGGCGAGAAAGCCGAACTACGACCATCTTCTCTCCGAGTTTCCTAACACGCTTCTCCGCGCGTCTGACCACTTCGTCGGATTGCCCGATGGCCAGATGGGCAACAGCGAGGTAGGCCACCTGAACATCGGGGCGGGAAGAGTGGTCCATATGGACATCACCCGCATTGATGAGGCGGTGGCAAACGGAAGCTTTTTTGAGCATCCTGTACTGGTGGACGCGATGCAATACGCGGCATTGCAGGGCCGCCGGGTGCATCTGCTTGGCCTGCTTTCCGACGGGGGCGTGCATTCCCACCAGCGTCATCTATACGCGCTGCTGAAGCTTGCAAAACAGCAGCAGATTTCCAAGGTTTTCGTGCATGCGTTTCTGGATGGACGCGACACCTTGCCGACCAGCGGAATTGAGTACCTGAAACAACTGCAGCAACAGTTTCGAGAGTATGGCATCGGCGAGATAGCTTCCGTTTCCGGCCGCTATTATGCAATGGATCGCGATCGCCGATGGGAGCGCGAGGCGAAGACGTTCAGTGCGATGGTGCTGGGCCATGCGGAAGGCGGCCTGCACTCCGACCCGCTCACGCGGTTGGCCGAGTACTACAACAATGGCATCACCGATGAGTTCGTCGTGCCTTTTGTCTGCGCAGACGGGAAGGGTGAGCCTGTCGCCATGGTCGCAGACGGAGATGTGTGCATCTGTTTCAACTACCGCGCCGACCGAGCGCGGCAGATTACCCGCGTGCTGGCCCGCAATAGCGGACTGACGCCGCTTGGTGGCTCGGACCTGCCTGGCGCAGCCGACCTCGATGCGGCAATTCCTCGTATCCAGGTTCCCAAAGCCCTGCGCTACATCTGCATGACGCAATATGACAAGCAGTTCACGTTGCCGGTGGTGTTTCCTTCGGAGTCGATGGACAATCTGCTCGCGAACATTATGGCGGAAGCCAATCTCCGCAATTTGCGAGTTGCCGAAACGGAGAAATATGCGCATGTAACCTACTTCTTCAACGGCGGGATTGAAAAGCCTTTTCTGGGAGAAGACCGGATTCTGGTTCCTTCCAAGAAAGTCGCGACCTACGATCTTGCGCCGGAGATGAGTGCGGAGGGAATAGCCGATGTTGTGACCAAAGCGATCGCCGACGGCGCCTTCGATGTGATCGTGGTCAATTTTGCCAATGCCGACATGGTGGGGCACTCCGGGAAAATGGAGCCGACGATCCGCGGTGTGGAAACAGTGGATGCCTGCCTGGGGAGAATTTACCGGGCAATCAAGCAGCGTGGCGGGTCCATGCTGGTGACGGCGGACCATGGCAACGCGGAAATGATGATGGATCCGGTCGCGGGAGGGCCGCACACCGCCCATACGACAAACCCTGTGCCTTTTATCCTGGTGACCGAAGGTGGACAAAAAATAAGGGTGAGAAGCGGGGGCTCGCTGCGGGACATTTCCCCCACGATTCTAGATTTGCTGCACCTGCAGCAGCCCAAAGACATGACCGGCCAATCGTTGATTCAGCACGACTAACTGAAGCGCTCCCTATTTTGGCGAATTCACCTCGCCGGCCACGGGATAGCCGTGGGCCACCCAGTCTTTTCCGAAGCTGGTGTCCAGCATAAGGACATGCAGATGTGTGAAGCCCATTTTCCGCAGGGCAGCAAAGGCTGGCCGGATGTTTGGGCATTTATCCATGGGACAACATCCGCAGTATAGATAGATGTTGTCGTTCTTGGGTACTTTAGCGACCGCATGCTGCAATGCCTGCAGGCCTTGCGGCGTGGATGCGGGCCCCGCGTAGATGGAGCCGGGAATGTGCTCGCTGCGGTACAGCACAGCGAAACCCACCTGCAGGATTACCGGTTTGTTCGCCGGATTCGCCTGTAGTTGCGCGGCAAGCTTTGCTGGCGGGGTCACTTGCGCGGCGGTCCAGGGAGTCGCGGATTGCTGCTGTGCGACCGCGCCCGAAACCTGTAAAACTCCCGCCCAGCAAACGAGGGCGAATGCTAATCTGCGCATTATGTTCTCCTTTAAGCCCCAGTATAGGGATCGCATCCGGCTCAGTGGCACTACGGAAGATATTCT
>DAHVZT010000129.1 GCA_027323885.1 Acidobacteriaceae bacterium | reverse complement strand
GGAAATCGAAAAAACCGATTCCCACATTCCCTCCGCCTCGGCTACTGCTAAACTCATTCCAAATCAAAATACAAAAGGAGCCTTCCCCAGCACGATTACTCCCCACCCTTCAGGCTCATCCTTCGATTGGAAAAGACTTCTACCGGCGCCAAAGGGGTCGAACCGCTTCTCCCCACACGGGACGCAGACGACGCACCAGGGAGCCACGCGCTGGGGCTCGATCTTGAAGATGGCATTTTTCCCTTGTAATCGCAATCGTGTAAATAGCTGGGGAATCCTTGCGTCCGCTCCCCGGAATGCTTGTCAATCTGTGATAATTTGAAGCGGGTGGCAACCTGTCGCCCTACCGACCGGAGGAACCAAAATTGGGCAAAACGATGGTCCCGAAACGCCTCTTTTTCACCAAGGGCGTCGGGAAGCATAAGGAACGTCTTACGTCATTCGAGCTGGCTCTTCGCGATGCTGGAATCGCCGCACAAAATCTGGTGCGTGTCTCGTCGATATTTCCTCCACAGGCCAAAATGGTGCCGCGCAAGGAAGGCTTGAAGTATCTCCACCCCGGGGAGGTGGTTTTTGCCGTGGTGGCGGAAAATACTTCGCGCGAACCCCACCGCTTGATCGCCTCAAGCATTGGAGTCGCCATTCCTTCAGACAAAAATATGTACGGCTACCTGAGCGAACATCACAGCTTTGGCGAGACGGAAGACCAGGCGGGCGATTACGCCGAGGAACTCGCTGCGGAAATGCTCGCGACCACCCTGAATGTGGACTTCGACCCGGATAAGAGCTGGGACGAAAAAAAGGAAATCTACCGCATCTCTAACAAGATCGTACGGACGGCCAACGTTACCCAGTCGGCGGTCGGAGACAAGCGCGGCCTTTGGACGACGACAATCGCGGCCGCAATCCTGATCTTCGAATAACGTGCTTCAGCTTTGACCGGGCAGTGTCCGCCTGTCCATTCTGAATCGAAACCATGCCCGATAGCCAAAACAACTCCCGCGTAGCGCTGGTCCAGATGTCGTGCTCGCCCGATCCCGACGCAAATCTGGACAAAGCCGCGGACCTGGTACGGCAGGCTGCGCGCTCCGGCGCTCACATCGTCTGCCTGCCAGAGTTATTCCGTACCCAATATTTTTGCCAGCGCGAAGATCACGCTCTGTTCGATCTTGCCGAGCCGGTCCCAGGTCCGTCGACCGAAAAGCTGGCGCGCATTGCCCGCGAAGAGAAAGTCGCCGTCATCGCTTCCTTGTTTGAGCGCCGCGCGGCGGGTCTCTACCACAATACGGCTGCCATTCTGGAAGATAACGGCTCGATTGCGGGTCTCTATCGCAAAATGCATATCCCGGATGATCCCCTTTACTACGAAAAGTTTTACTTCACGCCGGGCGATCTAGGCTTCCGCAATTTTCCTCTCCATGCCGGCAATGTCGGCGTGCTGGTCTGTTGGGACCAGTGGTATCCGGAAGGCGCGCGCATTACAACCCTGAAAGGCGCGGACGTCCTGTTTTTTCCCACCGCGATCGGCTGGCATCCTGCGGAAAAGGCGGAGTACGGCGAGGCGCAATACAGCGCGTGGCAGACCATCCAGCGCGCCCACGCCATCGCCAACGGGGTCTACGTGGCAGCGGTCAATCGGGTGGGCCCGGAGCACGGCGATGTGCGTGGCAATCGCGTGGAAGGCGCCGGCCTGGAGTTCTGGGGCGGATCCTTCCTGGCCGACCCTTTTGGCCGCGTCCTCGCGCAGGCAACACACGATCGGGAAGATATTCTCATCGGAGAAATCGATCTGCGCCTGATCGAAGATACGCGCCGCAACTGGCCTTTTCTGCGCGACCGCCGGATCGATGCTTACTCGCCGATCACCGAGCGCTTTCTCCAATGAGTCCTGATCGAGCGCCCGCGCCGCCGGGGACGCAGAAAACACCCCGGGAACTCGGTCTGCGTATGCCCGCGGAGTGGGACCACCACGCCGCAACCTGGATTGCGTGGCCCCACAACCCGGAAGACTGGCCAGGCAAATTCCAGCCCATTCCATGGGTCTATGGGGAAATGGTGCGGCGGCTGGCCCGCGTGGAAACTGTCCAGATTCTGGTCAATGATGCGGCAGCCGAAAAGCGTGCGCGATCTCTGCTGCGCCGCTGCGGCGCAAGCCTGGCGCAAATTCAATTTCACCACTGGCCATCGGACCGCGTGTGGCTGCGCGACTCGGGCCCCATCTTTCTGACTCCCGCATCGAGCGGTGCCGCGGCCCCGCCGCTTGGGCTTACGGATTGGAAATTTAACGCGTGGGCCAAGTACCCGGACTGGCGGAATGACGACAGGATTCCGGCGCAGGTTGCGAAACTGCTTCAGGTCCCGGCGTGGCAGCCTTCGATTCAGCTATCGAACGGCACCCACCACCGCGTGGTGCTCGAAGGCGGCAGCATTGACGTGAACGGGGCCGGCGTGTTGCTGACGACAGAAGAATGCCTGCTCAGCGATGTCCAGCAACGCAATCCTGGGATCTCGCGCGAGCATCTCGAAACGTGTTTCCGCGAGTATCTCGGAATCGAGCAAACCATCTGGCTCAATCGCGGAATTGCGGGAGACGATACCCACGGCCATGTGGATGATATTGCCCGCTTCACGGACGCCGAGACCATCGTGGCTGCCGTCGAAACGGATCGCGAGGACGAGAATTACGATCCGCTGCAGGAAAATGTCGATCGGTTGCGCTCTGCGCGTTCGATCGATGGCAAAGCTTACCGCATCGTCGAACTGCCGCTTCCCTCTCCTGTCATTTTTGAAGGTCAGCGCCTGCCCGCAAGCTACGCGAATTTCTACATCTCCAATAACCTGGTTTTGGTGCCGACCTTCAATGATGTGAACGACCGCGTTGCGTTGAACATCCTTGCCGAACTTTTCCCCCGTCGCTCGGTCGTGGGTATCCACAGCGTGGATTTCATCTGGGGCTTGGGGGCCATGCACTGCATGACCCAGCAGCAGCCTGCGGTGCCGGGGCGGAAGTCGTAGTTGCCTCCTCCGCTAATTGGGCAACGCACTGCGGCCGCCCGGACCCGGCGCGACAGAGGTCTTTCTTTTCATCCAGGCCGCTGAAACCTCCGCTCCATGTTTCCGGACAGCGCCACGAGACTGCCCTGCGCGGCTGCGCGCCATGGCTCCCGAGGTGACCGGCTTGCGCCCGGCGATGCCGCTCTGTACCAGCCGATGGCGCAACATGACCAGGGCTGCCGAGTGGATCTGAGAGACGCGAGACTCCACTACGCCGAGCTTTGCCCCAATCTGCTTCATCGTCATCTCCTCCACGTAATACAGCGACAAGACGGTCGCCTCACGCTCGGGTAAGGTGGCCACAAGAGACGCAAGCCGTTCCGACATTTCGCCCTTCATGCAGAGGAGGAGTGGATCCTGGTCCGGGGACGCCGGCACGTAGGCCAGATCTTCTTCCGTGGAATCTTCGGAGCGAACCTCGTTCAGACTGGAAACTTCCAGGCCCTTCAGTTCTCCGACCAGCTGCTGGTAAGCGTCGAGAGAAATTCCGAGTTCCTCCGCAATCTCCGTTTCCGACGGTCTGCGGCCCAGCCTGCTCAGCAGAACCTGCGTCGCGTCTTCAATTCCCCTGCCTTTGCGCCGCAAATCGCGCGATCCCCAATCGAGAATTCGCAGGCTGTCGAGAATAGCGCCCCGGATACGGAACTGCGCATAGCTGCGAAATTGCACATTCTTCCGGGCGTCAAACTTCTGAAACGCGTCGATCAGGCCAATCATTCCGGCACTTACCAGGTCTTCCATCTCGACGTGCTGCGGCAGACGCTCATGGATGCGTCGAGCCACAAATCGAACGATCGACATGTGCTCCAGCAAGACTTTCTCGCGGGTGGCCGGATCCAGCGGTTCCACTGCGGAAGCCGCATTCTCTGGAGGCGAGGGTTCGTCATGCACCTCCACTTCGGTTGTCAGGGACGCCGATTCGGCCTCCCGCAAGGGTTGGTCCATCCAGGCAGCAAGCGGGACGAAGCCCGCAAGGAGTGCATTCGAGGTGCTTGTGTAGGGGGAGGTTGCCATCGTTTGCCCTTTCGTATCCGTTCCGGTA
>DAHVZT010000106.1 GCA_027323885.1 Acidobacteriaceae bacterium | reverse complement strand
GGAAATCGAAAAAACCGATTCCCACATTCCCTCCGCCTCGGCTACTGCTAAACTCATTCCAAATCAAAATACAAAAGGAGCCTTCCCCAGCACGATTACTCCCCACCCTTCAGGCTCATCCTTCGATTGGAAAAGACTACGGGTCACAGACAAACACCCCGGATCAGCCGCTTCAATGCATCGCTGCCTCCGCGCCCGGAGGCCGTTTCTTCATGAGAAATACCAGCGGAATGACGGCGGCGGAGGTGGCCGCGAGCAGGGCGATGACGTCCAGGTAGGACAGCATGGCGGCCTGGCGCAACAACTGATTGTAGAGACTGCCCATCGCCAGATGATTCGCCTGCGCAGCCGAGGACGCGACTCCGCCGGAATGACTGAAATACCCGGACAGGCCGCGAACCCGCGCCGCGAAGTTGTGATTCTGTTCCAGCATGTACATCGACAGCCGGTCCTGATGGAACTGCTCCCGGCGCGCCAGCGTGGTGGTCAGAAATGAGGTGCCGACGCTGCCGCCGACGTTGCGCGCCAGGTTAATCAGGCCGGACACATCATTGTTCTTTTGCCGCGGGATGTCGGTATACGAAAGGGTATTGATCGGCACGAAGAGGAACGCGAGTCCCGAGGCCTGAAAAACCCGCAGCCACGCGATGTAGCTGTAGCTCACCTGCAGATCGAGCGTGTGCATGACGCACAGGGCGGCGCAGGTAATGGAGAAACCAAAAACGATCATGTACCGTGGATCGACGCGGCTGATGAGAAATCCGACCATCGGCATCAACGCCATGATGACGAATCCGCCCGGCGAAATGACCAGTCCGGCCCGTTCCGCGGTGTAGCCCAGCAGCGTCTGCACGAACTGCGGGATCAGCACGGTCGTCCCGAAGAGCGCGATGCCGAGGATGAACATCAGGCCAAAGGAAGTGGCGAAGGTGCGGTTTTTGAACAGCGTGAGATCGAGGATTGGCTTTCGCCTTCGTCGAATCTGCCACAGCTCATACAGGATCAGCGCGGCCAGGCTGATAACGCACAGCACGATAAAGGTCGTGATGATGCGGGAGCCGAACCAGTCGTCCTCCTGGCCTTTATCCATGATGAATTCCAGCGATCCAAAGCCAAGTCCAAGCAGCCCGAAGCCAATGAAATCCAGGTTCAGGCCATGCTTCCGGTTTTCTTTTACCTCATGAACGATGTGCGGCGGATCTTCGACCAGCCGCGACGTGAGAAACAGCGACAGGATGGCAATGGGCACATTGATAAAGAAGATCCATCGCCAGGTGAAATTATCGGTAATCCAGCCACCCAGAGTGGGTCCGATCGCAGGCGCGGCTACAACGGCCATGCCGTAGATGGCGAAAGCATGACCGCGCTTTTTGGGTTCAAATGTATCGGCAAGGATCGCCTGTTCGCTGGGTTGCAGGCCACCGCCGCCAGCACCTTGCAGCACCCGGAAAAAGATGAGCAGGGGCAGGCTGGGCGCCAAGCCGCACAACATGGAGCTGACGCCAAACAGGAGGACGCAGATCATGTAAAAACGTTTGCGTCCAATAAAGGTCGTGAGATACGCACTGGCTGGGAGCACAATCGCGTTCGCCACGAGATACGAGGTCAAAACCCAGGTGGCCTGGTCCTGCGAAGCGCCGAGGCCGCCTGCGATATGCGGAAGAGCGACATTGGCGATGGAAGTATCCAGCACCTCCATAAACGTAGCCAGCGTCACCGTAAGCGCGATGGCCCACTGGTTGTGTTTCGGCTTCCATCCGGCGTCGGTGCCCATGCTTTGTTCTTACATGTAACCGGAGTTTCTGTCCTGTTCTTAGATTCCTTTTCTCGAAAATAGCTGCATAGTTTTGTCCCGCCATACAGCCTTGCGGCCACTCCATGCTAGACTGCGTTTTTAGCGCTCCACCATGCATCCCGAGCTTGCCAATCTCGCGCACCTGCAGGACATTGAACAGCAGAGCAGCGCCCTGGCCGCACGCAGAGGTGAATACAGCCGCCGCATCACCGCCCGGGAAACCGCCTACAACCAGGCAAAGCTTGAATTGGAAGAAAACAAGCGGGCTTTGTTGCAAGAGGTGGCTGGGCGCAAACGCATGGAACTGGACACCGGCGAGCTTCGGGAAAAGATGGCAAGGTACCGGGCCCAGCTCGAGGCCGTGCAGAGCGAAGGCCAGGCGACCGCGCTGCAGCACCAGATCACATTCTGCAAGCAGGAAATCGATCGCATCGAAGATCTGGAATTTGCCAGCCTGATGAAAACCGAGTCCCTGGAGACCCAGCAGAGGACGATCCATGAATCGCTGGCGAACCTCGCTCAGGCTCTGGAAGACGAAAAGGCGGCGGCGCAGCTTGAGCAGGAGCGCGATGATGCCCAGCAGGCGAGACTGAAGAGTGAATCCAAAACCCTGCGCAGCGAAATCGATCCCAAACTGCTGGCCGAGTATGACCGCATCTCCGCCGCACACAGGCCCGCTGTGGCGCAGGTGGAGAGGCAACGCTGTTCCGTGTGCCAGATGATGGTGCGCCCGCAGCAGTGGAATGAAATACGCGCCGGTGCGCTGCACTTTTGCGAATCGTGCGGCCGCTTCCTTTACTTTAACCCTCCCGTGGATCTTTCGGAAGCCATTCACCTTCCAGCTCCCGCCAAGAAGCCGTCCCGCGTGGCCTCATCTCCGGCGAAATCTCCCGCATCTCGCGCAGGCCAGGATAGCCCGGCCCAGGAGGATTGATCTCTGTCCGCGATGCAGCGCATTGCCGTCGATATGGATGAGGTCATCGCGGACGCACTCGGCGAACTGCTGGCCCGGTACAACCGCGACCATGGGACCGCGCTTACCAAGACCGACATCGCAGGCAAATGGCTGTGGCAGGCGCTTCCGCCAGGAGGGCAGCGGCAGATCGACGCTTACCTGCAGGACGATAGGTTTTTTGAAGACCTTCCGGTCGTTCCCGGCAGCCAGGAAATCCTGCGCAGGTGCAGCGAACGCTATGAGATCTTTATCGCCACCGCGGCTATGGCGTTTCCCAATTCCTTCGGTTCAAAATTCCGCTGGCTGCGGCGCCACTTTTCCTTTCTCAAGCCCCACAATTTCGTTTTCTGCGGCGATAAAGGCATTCTGCGCGCCGACTATCTGATCGATGACATGCCGTACAATCTCGATTCGTTCCGTGGCGAGGGAATCCTATTCACCGCCCCGCATAACGTAAATGACTCCCGCTACCGCCGGGCGAACACCTGGCAGGATATCGCGGAGATATTTTTGTAAATGGCGAGTGCTCGCGACTTGGCGGCCGGGGCGGCGGAATCGACCAAATCTGCTTCAGGCGAACGAGGCCCCAATCAGTCGAATCCATATCTTCGCGCTTTTGGCCCGGATTCGAGCAACACGGCTCAACACGGCTTCAGGGGAACACCCCGGCTCTCACCCAGACAGTCCCGCTGACAGTAAGCTAGGGAGGGGCCCATCTCCAGGAAAATTGAATCGCCAGAGATTCAGCCAGGCGATTTGGACTGGTTTGGGCCGGGCTGGAGACAGTGACACGGACAACATGCCAAACACGGACCACCCTACCGCAATCCACGAGGACTTTGGTTCCAAGCTTTTTTCATGAATAGCGCACGTCACAACAAGCGCGGCATCGCAATGGCCGATCCGGAGAGGAACGCCAGCCATCAGCGAGTGCAGGGCGCAAGCTTCGCGCTGCTTCTGCTCGCCGCCTGCTTCGTGCTGCTCGCGGCCGCTCGCTTGGGCGCGCAGGTCACGCAGGACACCCCCAAGCTCCCTGTCCCGCCGCCGCCGCCGCGTTCCCTTGACGACCTGAACTATCTCGCGGGCGATGCCTCGGTGCCTTCCCTGTCCGACAGCATTCTCAATCCCCAGGGAAAGTTCCGGCAGTCTCTTTTCCGCAAGGGGCTGGCGCTGCGCCTGGTCACTCAAAGCCAGTATGTGCAAAACACTCTGGCTGCTCCCGTTCCGCCCGACAATCAGGTCTACATCGGCGAGCACCCATTTGAAGCCGCGATGGTGCAGCCCATCCTCACGTGGGATCTCCGCCAACTGCATCTGCGGAGAGCGCAACTTTATGTTGGCGGCGTTTGGAACTGGGTAAGCTGGAATCCAGCGGGGCCAAAATCTTTTCAGCTCTGGGATCTTTATTTCTATAAGGGATGGGGCCGCGACCGCGTTCAGATGAAGGCGGGCTACATCTCGATGAACCTGGAATTTGTCGGCCTGTTTGTCGGCGGATCTACCGCAACCGGGGGGCAAGGTGTTTACGCCGTGTTGCCGTATGAGGTGGGAATGTCTTACTTTCCGCTCACTTCACCAGCCGCCTCCCTGCGCGTCCGCGGTCCGGACCATCTTTACGTCAAATCGGCCGCGCAGCGTAGCATCGATCCCGCCGGAGGACCGGCCGAGGTTGCGCGCAATGCCACCGGTTTCCGCTTTCTGCCGCACGGCGACAAACTGCTGCTCATCAATGAAGCTGGATACTTGCGCGATCCGGCCAAGAATGTCCATGAGACATGGTTTCGCGCGGGGTATTTAGACAACAGCACCAAATATAAAAACGTAGCCACCGGGCAGCCTCAGTCGGGCAATTACTGCGCATATGCTCTGGTGGATCACCAATTCATCCGGACCAGCTTGGAACATCCCGACCATGGCCTCTACGCGGGCGCGTCCTATATGAACGTGCCGGACGCGCTCAATTCCTACTCGCGTTACTATGAAGCACGTTTTTATAAAGAAGCGCCCCTGGAAAGCAGGCCCGCCGATCTGGTCTCCTTTGTCGCCTCGCACACCGGATACAGCAGAGTTGCTACCAATAGCCTGGCCGCACAGGGCAAGTCCGTTTGGCGCAGCGGATCGACGCTGACTGGCAGCTACGCCGTGCACGTGTCTCCCGGCAACTTCGTGGGCCTGGGCCTGACTTATCTGTACGGGCCGGCCATCACGCCACGCGTTCCCAGCGCGCTCAATTTTCTGGCGTCATGGACGACGTACTTCTAGTGTCCTGTCTCTAAAATAAGTTGAATAACATTGCAGTGTGGCTTCATCGGATAAAGTGGGAGGAACTCCGATGGGGCGACCGCTTCTTCCGTTATCGATCAGGGCCGAAGAGCAAACGCAGTTACTGGGCTGGAC
>DAHVZT010000102.1 GCA_027323885.1 Acidobacteriaceae bacterium | reverse complement strand
GGCGTGGAATTCGAGAATCCGGCTTAGTTCCGCCTCAAATTCCTGGTCGGAAAGCGAAGCTTCCAACCGCTGGACCTTGGCGCTATCGTAGCCGTCGATTGCAATGCTGGGCATCACTTCAAAAGCCGCCTGAAAGCGCATCGGCTCCCCTTCGGCCAACTGAAGGCTGGTCACCTGCGGCTGCGATATCGGCTGCACACCCTCTTTTTCAATGGCGGCGCGAAACTGCGCAGGCAGAATTTCTTCCAGCACATCCTGCCGGATGGAGTCCGCAAACTTTCTGCGGATCACCGACTCCGGAACCTTGCCGGCCCGGAATCCTGGAATGCGAGCGGCTTTACGATATCGCTTGACCACCGAGGAAAAAACACGATCCACCTCGTCCGCAGGCACTTCAATGTCCACCTGCCGGGTGCACTCGGGGTTCAGCGTTGGGCCTTCCGGAGCGTGGTCATGCGTGTGGCCAGCATGGTCGTGCTCGTGCTCTGGGGAACTGCCGGCATCCAGAGAAACTTGGGGTGAGGCAGTCTCTTCAGGCTGCTCGAGCTGCTCTGCGACGAGCGGATTGGTGACTGGTTCTGTCGTACTCAAAGGTTTGTGCCTTCCGAACGTGAGCTAGACCCTGTCCAGCCGGCAAAGCCACCCAGAAGGTCGGCGTGCGAAGACTTGGGCAGGCGATCTTCTTTACATTCCATGGTAGGAGGTTCCGCATGGCTGGTCAAACATGGCATTCAATAGCCCTGCAATTCCGGGCGCGCCGCAACCTGGAGGCGGCTTCCCGCCTTAAGGTCGAAGGAATTCCCCCCAGAAATTCCAGTTTTTCTGTTCACGAACAGACGAGCCCTTGGTCTACAGTGGAGTTGCTGACCGAAAGTGAATCAGCACGAACTCCGCCCCAGCGTTCCGGCGAGGTGCAAGGCTCATGATGGATCGACGTACCTTCCTGCAGTTGTCCACAGCCGCCGCATTGCCGCTTCTTTCAGGGGCCATAGGAGCGCAGGGGCAGGCACGCTTCCCCATCGGGCTTCAGCTCTCCACCCTGGTCAAGCATTCCATGCCTGAGCCAGACCTGGTGAAGACGTTGGAACAGATCCGTGGCATTGGCTTTCAGGAGATCGAGCCCTGGCACACCGTCTATTCCATCCCGGCCAAGCGCCTGCGTCATGCCATCACCGCGAGCGGCTTGACGGTTTCTTGCGGTCATTTTGAGTACAGCGATCTCGCAGCCGATTTAGCGGGCCAGCTCCAGTACGCCAAAACGCTCGGTCTTAAATGGGTGATTTGCCCCATGCTACCGAAAGCGCAGTGGATGTCGCCAGACGGATACCATGCCGCTGCCCGCCAGTTCAACGCGTGGGCGGCGCGCGCGCATGACATCGGCATGGGGTTCGCTTTTCACAATCACGACTACGAATTTCGCAAGTTCGACGGCACGACGGGCTACGAAATTCTCCTGAAGGAAACCGATCCCAACCTCGTCTTCTATGAGATGGATTGTTACTGGATCACGCAGGCAGGGCTGGATCCTGTCCGTGTGCTTCACCAGCTTGGCAGGCGAGTCCGCATGTTGCACATCAAAGATCGCAAGCCTGGGTTTCCGCCGTCGAACGACATGAGCCAGAGTTCGGCGCATTTCACTGAAGTCGGCTCAGGCAGCATCGATTGGCCAGCCATACTTCACGTCGCCAAGAAGCTTCCAATCGAGCATTACTTTATCGAGCAGGACCATATCGATGGCCCGCCGCTTGAAAGCCTCCGCGCAAGCTACACCTATCTGCGGAAGATTCTGTCGTGACCAGCGGGCAACTCAGGTCTCGCTTTCGGAGACATGGGATTTGAGAAGCCAACTCTCTCACCTCCCGACCGGCCCACACCGGATGTTCCAATCCCAGGTCTGAAAATCCAGACCTGGGGCACCCCGCCCAGTGTTTGCGAATCCAGGTGAGATCTGCGCCGCCCGCCCATCCTCGTTTTTTACGAGCCGGAGAAGATGTGGACCCCACCGCCGGCCGGCGAGGCGAAGTTCGTCATGGTACGTTTGCTGCATGATACTCAAAGGTGGAAATCTCAGCCCCAAGTTGAGTTCGGCAGTAGGCAAGGCTCAGACAGTATACGAAACAATAGCTTCATCTACCCCAGATTTTCCCTTGCTGAAGTACGGTCTTCGTAGAAGCCAGTTATTCGTAGCAAGTTTTCATCTGAACCACGATTTTCACGGATCAATCATTCACCTTATCTCTGCTGGAGGCCCTTGTGAAGGCGCAGCCTTCGCTTTGCTGCGTCCGGTGGTCGAAAGTTACATAAAAGGCATGTGGCTGTTCTATTGCGCTGACGATACGAAGATAGAACGGACTATCGCGGATAAGAGCGTTCGGACGTCTCTGGAAATCATGATGAACGAAGTAGATAAGAAACACGGGCATTTGCACTTCAGCCAGATTCGCTCGAATCTGCCGAGGCTCCACAGCTTCACACATGGGGGCTTTCAGCAGATTGTCCGCCGATTCGACGCCGGAGGCGGCTGGGGCTCCAGCTACACCGATGAGGAGAAACGGTCTTTGTTGGTACAGGCATCGTGGACCGCGACGGCCTTCGCACGTATGTACTGCCTGAATGCCGAAGGCCCTGAATCCGCGTCTCGGAAGAAAATTGAAGACAGCTATGAGGCAAACCTTCGGAGCTTTTGAGCTTCGCTGGTCCGTTGGACCAACCCTGAGAGGAGCGCTACGCTTCTTCTCGACAAATACCCTTGCGCCGGAGCCGATGCAACCTGCTGCCAACCAGGATGGAAATTACATCCCACAATTTTCATTCAAGGCTTCTCCTGATCCAGCGCTCATGCTCCTCGACCACAAACTACTCGATCGTGCGGAGGACTTCGTCCTTATCCCATAAATGTCTCGCTTTCGGAGACATGGGATTTGAGAATCCAACTCTCTCACGTCGACGACCGGCCCACACTGTATGCTCCAATCCCAGGTCTGAAAATCCAGACCTGGGGCACCCGGCCCAGTGTTGACGAAGCCAGATGAGAACAGTGTTACCCGCCAAGGACCGGCTCTCCGCGAAATTAAAAAGCTGTTGACTCTTGCACCAGGCAGCTATAGTTTTGCCGAATCACGCTGAAATCCGGGAGCACCTGGCAAAAAATCCTTCACGGCCTGAAGCATGTCATTAAGGAATGGACTGACTATGAACGGAAAAAGAATTTCTTATTGGACTATGACCATCCTCGTAGCGTTCTTTATCGGAAGCGGCGGTGTTGCGCAGGTGTGGCAATATCACGCCAATCCCCACGGCATCGTGCCCATTCTCGGCTACCCGATGTACTTCTTCGCCATCCTGGGTTTTTGGAAGATACTTGGAGCTATCGCCATACTCGCGCCGCGTTTTCCGCGGCTCAAGGAATGGGCCTATGCCGGCATCTTCTTCGATCTGACAGGCGCGGTCGCCTCCATCGCCGCGGTCGGGGTCTACGGCGCTTACGCCTTTCACATCCTTGCTCCTCTCATCCTTATTGGTCTTACGGGAGCATCGTGGGCGCTGCGACCGGCAAGTCGTAGGATCGGCGTTCTTTTTCCAGGGGAAAACCCCGGAACTTCTGAAAAGGGCGCATAAACGTGGCCCACGTCTCCGTTTAAAGATCTGGAAGGTAACGGATGCTGAGAATTGGGCGTGGTTCAGCTTCCGCCGCGAGCATGCTGGGGAGTTGAGAGCTGTTTGGACACACTCGACCTGGCCAGCGAATGGAACAGACCAGGCTTGCAAATCCAGTTTCTTATTTGTGACCGCGCATGGCTGTGGATGGGGGAACAATTCCCTTCAGGCGCATATAGACCACCATCTGGCCATACATCTCGTTATTATGTGCAGTGTCCTTCTGAATATTTCCGACCTTGGAGCCGCGCATGAATCCGTTGCCTGAGACTTCCGTGGCATTCGCATCCGTGACGGTCGCAAACGCCGCATCGCAATTGGCAAAGGATTGCTTCAACATTGCGATTACTTCGTCCTTGGTGGTGGCGTTCAATGCTGGCTTACGTTCCGCTGGAGTACCGCCGATCACGCTGCAGAGACCGTTCTGGACCTGTGCGACATGGTCGAACAACTCCGCGTAGCTGCGAATCTCTGGGGTCGGCTTGAATGAGAAGTCTTCGGCCGGCATCGCCTCGGCGGCTCCGATGATGTTTTTCTTGGTGCGGTTGTAGCCGGCGAGTGCCTCGCTTACAAGCGAGGGCTTGGCGGTATCCGGTGCAGACGAGGGCGACGGCGCGGGTTGCTGCGCGACTACAACGGCGCGAGTTCCAACAAGCAATGCGGTTGTGATCAGGACAGAACGAAGGGTGCGTGTCATTGATTTTCTCCTTGAAGGGCCAAGTTGAACTATTGCGAGAATCCCGAGGTAGTGATTCCTTCTTCCATCAACCCTATGTTATCCACCATACGAATGCGACCGTCCAAAATCTTGAAGACCTCATTGATCTGCATTCTGCGGGGGCTGTCGCCGTAGTGAAGGATGGCATAGCCGATCACGATGCCCCGTTTCGGATCGATGACGGGGATGCGAACCTCGGTTGCCGGGCCCCAGGGCTTTGGCCCCAGGTTGCTCTCATAGCAGCCAACATCCCCGCTCTCCTCAATCCCATTCCGTGCATTGTGCGTCACTCGGTTTCCGCTGTGGTAGCGGTCGCAGCGCGGGTCATAGTCCGCCTGGATGGGTTGATGGTCCGTCAGGCCCTGAAAATAGGACGTGATGATGCGCTGCAATTGCGCGCGCGTGGAACGCTCATCACGCGGCACGATTGTATTGAAGATCGGGTCGTAGGGCACAAGGTTCTTCAAGTTCACCCTCGCGCTATCATCGAAGTTAATTTCAACTTCCTTGATCTTGCTGTCAACCACTTTCAGGCGCGTACCGATGTAAACCGGTTTTCCGCCCGCGGTCTCCGCTGCTACGTGCTCAATCACATTGCCCGTGTCCGGATCGGCGTACACACCTTCCGACAGTATCTTGGTTACTCCCATCCATTTGCTGCCGCTAAGTGCGACGGCTTTGGTGTTCTCACGGATCTGGGCATCCGGGGCAAGCGGGACTTTCTGCGGTGTGTGGGCCAGCATGTCCGCGTTGAATCGCTTCGCCTGTTCAAGCAGGCAGGCGCGATCGCACGATTCGGCGGAGGATGCATTGATGCACAAAAGCGCGGCTGCTACCGCGATCGCCAAGTGGAAACCTTTTCGCCCAACGCTCCTGATCATTGTTTCCTTCTCTTTCTTCAACCTGGAAGATCGTTTCCAATACCACATCTCACGAGATACGGGTCCGCGTCAGGGCATCATGGCTAGAAGCGCCAGCGGAATTGCCGTGCCAAGGAACAGCAGTCCCCAGACAAGCGCTCGGCTTCGGTTAAATTTGAAGGCCATATAGATCCCAAGCAGGGTGGAGAAAATGAGCCCAACTGCGGCCGCAAGAAAGAAGCACTTCAAAGCCAACGTAAAGCTGTTCGATTTGCGTGCTTCGTTCCGCCGTCCACCCGGTGGCTGCTGGGCCAGACGAATTTGACTGCTTTCCGGCTGCCGCTGTGGTCCCGAGGCAAAGGGCCGCGGAGGTCCGTGTCTGAGGGACAGAGTCTGGTTCTTGTGAATCGCGCCCATCTTCTGGACCCATACCGGAGGCTGATAATCCCTGCCAGGACGGACTTCATGCAGGCCGAACAACTGTAGAGATCCGGAAAGAGCGAAGAAGAGGATCGAGGGCGCAAAGAGCGTCCCAAGGTAGAGATGCCACTGACGCGCCAGTTTCAGGCGGACCACGCTCTTCGAGGGGGCATGGATTTTCGGTTCTTCTAAAGTTGAAGCTTGCATTCCAAGTTCTCCCATGTGGTATGTTATGGGTGGTTAGGTTCCATTAACAAGTAGGCACCTGAATGATACGTAGGGACGATTTGGAAACCACCCCTGCCTGGACCGTGTTCAACAGTAACTGTCCGACACGGCAAGTGCTGGACTGTATCGCGGACAAATGGACGGTCCTGATCATTCGGCGTTTGTCTGAAGGTACCTTACGTTTCGCGCAGCTACGGCGGGCGGTGGATGGGATCTCGCAGAAAGTTCTCACCAACACACTGCGAACGCTGGAGCGGGATGGAATCGTCACGCGCCGAATTTATGCAAGTGTTCCGCCGAAGGTGGAGTACTCGCTTACCGGCCTGGGACGCTCCTTGTGCGATCTGGTCGGAGGCATCTGCACATGGGCGGAAGACAATATCGAACAGGTGCAAGCGGCGCGGGAACGGTATGACGGTGCAAATGGAAAACACTCGATACCGTCCTAACGCCTTTTCGTCCTGAGTTGCAGGCAGTTTGGTAGGCTGGATAAGTCTGTGTCTCCTGTAGTTGCGAGCCATGGCGCCCTGTGCCCAAAAGTGACAAGCTACCGAAGCGATAACTGGAAGCAGTACCTGCCGGGAGGAACCTTCTGGCAAAAGCTCACCGCAGCTACGGTGGCTGAGTTTGCAACGCTGCTCGCGTTTACGGTTTTCTTCATCTTTTACGGGCTCGTGCCGTGGTTTGGCGGGGACGTGGTGGGCCTGGTTGGCGCGGACGAACCGCGCTACGCTCAGGTCGCGCGAGAGATGCTGGCGCGGCACGATTACATCACTCCCATCCTGTACGGCAAGCCGTGGCTGGAAAAACCGGCGCTCTATTACTGGCGCGCCATGTTTTCCTTCAAAGACTTCGGCGTCCACGACTGGTCGGCCCGGCTACCGTCCGCCAGCTTCGCCTTTGTGCTGATCATGTTGATTTATCTGCACATGCGCCGCTTCCGGCCAGGCGGCCAGCTGGATGCGGCCCTGATCACCGTTTCCTGTGCGGGCATCATCGGCTTTGCCCGGGGAGCCTCCACGGACATGCAGCTCGCGGCGCCATTCTGCATTGGAATGCTGGGATGGTACGCATGGTACGAGACGGACAGCAAGTTCTGGCTCTTCGATCTCTATTTTTTCGGGGGTGCGGCCACGCTCGCCAAAGGCCCCGTCGCGCCCGGAATGGCGTTCTGCATCATTCTTATTTTTGCCGGGCTCCGCAAGGAGTGGTCCCTGCTGCGGCGCACCATCTGGCTTCCAGGCATCATGCTCTATCTCGCCATGGTGCTTCCATGGTTTATTGCGGTCCAACATCGCAACCCACAGTTTCTGCGGGTGTTTTTTCTGGAACACAATCTGGAGCGCTTCGCGACCGACCGCTTTCGCCACGCGTACCCCGGATGGTTCTACCTGCCCGTCATGGCTTTGGCTCTTATGCCCTGGGTTGCCATCGCAGGCAGCGCGCTGTGGGATGCGATCCGCAATTCTGTTGACGAGTGGAGGGTGCGGCGCACTCCGGCCCGGTATGTGGGCAATCCCCGCGCCGGAGATGCATTTCCTGAGTTCCTGGTTCTCTGGGCGCTTTTCCCTATTGTGTTCTTCAGCTTTTCCCACTCCAAGCTGCCGGGCTACATCCTGCCGGCGATCCCGCCCATCACCATTCTTTGTGGGGACTATCTAAACCGCACGCGCGCACAGGGGCTGCGAATGCGCCTCATCGCGGGCCACGCGACGCTGGTTGGCGTGCTGGTCGCCACTACCCTGATGCTTCCCACCATTTTGCTGGGCACCCAACCGCAACTTCCCCCGGCCCGGGTGATCGTCTCGGCTGTTGTCGTGGGCATTGCGATTGCGGTTTCGATCCTGGTGGTCGTGCTTCGTTTTGGCGTCACCCGCCTGCGGATCGCCACTCTGGTGCCGGTCGCTCTCATTCTCCTGTTCCTGCTGGGTACACACAACGGCGTATTGCTGAACCAGAAGTACTCCGCTCGCACGCTTGCCAGGGAGTTGACCCAGCTTCCGGACGCTCCGCACCGCGTTGCGGTTTTCCGGGCGCGGCGCGACGTGCAGTATGGACTGGCTTTCTACCTGAACGAGCAGGTCCCGAATTACGAGAAGGACGGAATTCCCGCGCAGGCGCATTTGCTGGTCGTGGAAAACGCTGCGCCGGAAAAACACAAGCATCTGCTGCCAGCGCGTCCCGATGGCGCAAATTCCCCCGCAGCGCAGTACCGGATGAGCGGCCAGAGCCGTGCCAGGTTGAAGGAACTGCTGGGTAATCGCACGTATGAGCCCCTGTTCGTGTACCGGCCGCAGAACCTGACCATATATCGTGTCGGCCCTGCGCAGTAACCATCTCCTGCGGGTTTACGGACCGGAGCATTGGCAGGCGAAGCGAACGGCCTTGACCAGGCGGGTTCATATCAATGCGTCTGCCTTCCGAATCGGCTGCCAATGCCGTACACTCGCGCAATAGGCGTATACATCAGGCGCAACCTGTGCCCCGGGCTTCTTGCGCCCATTGATACTGACCATGACCTCCGCGTTGCAACTCGATTTTCTCGATCTGCGTCATTTTTCCGCGCAGCACCTGCGGCCGCTGCTGGATGAGGAGAGTGCGCTGTGGAGTTCGCGCCTGCGCTGGGATTACCGGAACTCCGCCAGCCTCGTCCTCCAATATGTGGAATCGCACCTGCTGACGGGATACGTGGCGCTGGAGCAGGGCCGGGTCTGCGGTTACATTTTCTGCGTTTATGAAAACAACAAGGCGGTCATCGGAGACGTCTTTGCCTCGCGCCAGAATGGGAGTGAGGAGTCCGCCCGGGCGATTGAACTTCAGCTGATCGAGCACCTGCTGGAAACTCTGCAGCACACCCCTGCATTGCGCCGTGTAGAAGCGCAGCTGCTGCTGCATCCTCATGGACACCTCGATCAGCCGTTCGCAAAGGCCGGCTTTCGCCTGTACTCCAGGCTGTTTATGGAATTGGATTTGCGTCAGCCCGGGTCCGCCGCAAAGCCTCCGCCGGACCGTGTGGAGTGGGCCGGTGGAGGTGTGTATCGTCCCTGGATTGCATCGGACTTCGATCTGGCGCCGCTGGTGATCACCGCCGCTTACGGCGGTCACATCGACAGCGAAATCAACGACCAGTATCTCTCCGAGATGGGCGCGCAGCGTTTTCTACACAATATTGTGCGTTTTCCCGGCTGCGGCATATTTGAGCCCCAGGCTTCCTGGGTATTGGCCGATCCGCCGGGACGCAGGATCTTCGCTCTTCTGCTGTGCTCCCGGGTCAGTGCCGAAGTCGGGCATGTGACCCAAATCTGCGTCATGCCGGAATTCCACAACCGGGGTGTGGGGCAAGTTTTACTGGAACTCTGCATGGCTTCCCTGCGGGTCCGGGATTGCCAGGCGATCACGCTGACGGTCACCGAGCAGAATGCGTCTGCGGTGCACCTGTATCGCAAGATGGGATTTCGAGTTCAGCACCGGTTCGACGCAATGCTGTGGACCCGGAGCTAGAGCAAACGCGCCCCTCAGTGGTGGATGAGCCACATCAGCCAGCTTGCCGCGACTGTTCCCAAGACAAACAGGCAGAAGCAGTACAAACCGTAGCGGATCATGGAGCGTGTTTCCGAGCGCTGTGTGATGCCGAAGACCACGGACGTGAAAAGCGCAAACAAGAGTACCGCCGTGAAATGGGAAGGGGAATACACCTAGCGCTTCCTTCCGAGCCGGAGGCTGTGCGCATCGACCGCGGAAATGAAGTTCAGCAATCCCGCCACAACCAGAAATTTGGTTCCATAATCCGCAGTAACGACTTGCACGATATTCTGGCCCCATCCAAACGCCACTGATAAGAGGAAGAAAATTCCGTTTCCCAGATCGCCGATAAAGCCGAGCATGTCCAGAAGCTCGCCCGTATTTGGCGCATAGATTTTTCCTCGCATCGCGAGCCCGAGAAAAAACATTGCTGTGATGGAAACAAAGAGCAGCAGCGCGCGTACCCAGCGGCCCAGCATCAGGTGACCCAGACCGGGAACCAGCCAGCCTGCCAGCAAAACGACCGGGGCAGCGAACCGTTTGCCGTCCGATTTGGACTGCGCAATGCTTGCGTGGGTGGTGGACATCTCCCACGAATATATCAGTTTGGCTAACAAAATGCGGGTGCTCCAGCTCTCGATTCTGAGACCTGGGATTTTTTTCGTTGGCGAATTAAATACGGACCAGCTCGCGCTGCACGCGGCCGGTCACCTTGGCCCCTCCGGGGAGGGTCATCATATCCACTTCACTGCGCACGCCAAAGTCCGGCAGATAGATTCCGGGCTCCACGGAAAAGCAGGTGTTCGGCAGGATCAGCCGCTCGTCGTGGGTCTCAAAATTGTCCAGATGGGCGCCGCTGCCGTGGATCTCGGTTGCAATGTTGTGACCGGTGCGATGGGTAAAGAACTCGCCGAATCCAGCGCTCTGAATCACTTGGCGCGCGGCATCGTCGGCCTGCCAGCCCGCGATCTTTTCTCCGGAAGCAAAGGCCTGCTCCACAAGATGGACGGCCGCGTCCCGCGCGGCGGCGACCGTTGCAAACACCTGTGCCTCGTGAGTCGTCGGCTCGCGCCCCACAACGCCGGTCCATGTGATGTCATAGAACACGGCGTTTGGCACGTTCTTGCGCGCCCAGATGTCGATCAGCACAAAATCTCCCATAACGATGGGCTGCGAACGATCCGCGGTGGGCTCATAGTGGGAATCGGCGCTATTGCGATTGACGGAAACGTTAGGGCCGTTTTCCCAGACCAGGTCCTCGCGCCGCATGGCTTCGCTGAGCCATTGCACCATCTCAAACTCGCTCGTCCCGTGGCCGCGCGTGCTGCCGCCGCGGACACGAGACCCTATTTCGCGAAACCCCTCGGCCAAAATAGTGTCCAGCGCCCGCTGCGCGGCGTAATGAGTGGCAATCTGCTGCTCCGTCAACACCGCTTCAAAATGGCTCACCAGATCCGCCGAGCTGACGATCTCTTTGCCCATCGCGCGGAGCATCTCCACCGTACCAGCGTCCACCATGGAGACATACATGATGGCATTCCGTGGAGAATACTGCATCGCCAGGCGGGTGCTGTTTTGCAGCATCGCTGCAAGTTGCGCTTCCATCTCCTGCCAGGTGGAATACAGCGCTTTCGATCCAGGCAGAGGGTCGAGTCTTCCCTGCTCAATGCGATGGACGAGCTTTTTTGGCGCGCCATGCGCCGGGATGAGGTAGAACCAGCGCCGCGTGACGTGCAGCGACTCGCCAAGCCCGAGGATGCGGTAGGCCAGCGGATCGCGATGATGGTGATCGTAAAAAAGCCAGCCATCCAGGCTGGCCTGCTGCAGTGCGGATTGAATCGCGTCAAGGTTCATACGAACGCAATTCTAAACTTTCGATTCGACGTTTGGCGGTTGCTGGTGCGCGCTTCACGTTTTAGCTTCCGCGTTGACCGGGTGCTACGGGTTCGCGCAGCTAAACTGGCTCTTTTCCGGCGTCATCTGCAGAAACCAAGGGATTCCGGGAAGCATCGCACCACCCATGGCGCATGCAACAAGAGACATCGGGCTGGACTTGCGCGCAAACATGCGAACATATTACGCCTGAAGAGTTTCAATGTTCATCATAGGAATGCAGACACGATTCGCCTCCAGCTTACCCATGACATATTCTTAAGATCATCCGCAGGCAAGCATTGCCACCGAGGACACTACACCATGAAATGTCGCAAACCGCTACTGTTTGTAGCTTCCATCCTGCTGGGAACATTGAGCGGCTCGATGGTTCGCGCCCAGGAATTCGCCGCGATCGAGCAGCAGTTCACCAAACAGGTCACGGTAAAGAAGCTGCACAATGGCCTGACGCTGATCGTGTGCAACCGGCCGGAAGCGCCGGTATTCAGCTTCTTTACGATCGTGAACGCGGGCAGTGTGCAGGACCCCAAAGGCGAGACTGGCCTGGCGCATATGTTCGAGCATCTGGCGTTCAAAGGGACCAAGGACATCGGCACCACGAACTATCCGCAGGAGAAGCTGGCGCTGGCGAAGGTCGAGCAGTCGTACGCTGCGTACGATGCGGAATACCGCAAGCGGGTCGGGAAAAATCCCGCGAAATTGAAGCAGTTGAAGGCGCAATTTGAAGCCGACACCGCGGCAGCGGAAAAGTTCGTCATTCCAAATCAATTTACCCAGCTCGCCGAATTGAATGGTGCTGTCGGCATCAACGCGGAAACCAGCAACGATGCGACGGAATATTTCTGGAGCATGCCCGCGAACCGGCTCCAGCTTTGGGCCTATATGGAGAGCGACCGCATCGCCAACCCTGTCCCGCGCGAGTTCTACAAGGAACGCAGTGTCGTGATGGAGGAGCGGCGGCTGCGCGTGGATTCCAACCCCATCGGCTACATGATTGAGCAGTTCCTGGCGACCGCATACGTCGCGCATCCTTACCGCAATCCCGGAGTGGGTTGGATGTCCGACATCAGTCAGGTTTCGGCGACCGAGGCCAAGGCATTTCACAAGAAGTATTACGTGCCGTCGAACATCGTCGTCACTGTAGTCGGTGACGTGAACGCGACGCAGGCAATGCCGATGCTGGAAAAGTATTTTGGAAGCATTCCTGCCGGGCCCGCTCCCGAGCCTCTGGCCACAGTTGAGCCTCCGCAGGCGGCGGAGAAATCCGTGATGCTTCGCGAAGCGACGCAGCCTTTTTACATCGAGGGCTACCACCGGCCTTCCTACCTGAACAAGGACGATGCGGTGTATGACGCGATCAGCGACATCATGTCGAACGGGCGGACTTCCGTGCTGTACCGCAGTCTGGTACGGGACCAGAAAATCGCCGCCGAGGCGGCGGGCTTCAGCGGATTTCCCGGCGAGAAGTATCCCAATCTGTTCGCGTTCTACGCCGTGCCCACTCCGGGCCACACTCCTCAGCAGATGAGGACCGCGATCCATGCGGAAATCGACAAGCTGAAAACGCAGGACGTATCGGACGCGGAACTGTCCATGTTCAAGACCCGCGCGCGCGCAGATATTCTGCGCTCGCTGGACAAAAATCAAGGTCTGGCCGAGGAACTCGGCACCTATCAATTGCGTTACGGAGACTGGCGCATGCTGTTTCAGCAACTCGACAAGATTGACGCGGTCAGCAAAGCGGACATTCGCCGCGTGGCGAACCAGGTGTTTACAGCCAAGAACCGCACCTACGCATTGATTGAATTTGCCCCGGAAAAACCGGCTAAAGCTGCGCCCGATGCTCCGGCCCAACCCGCGCACCCGGCCCACGCGGCCCAAGGAGGCCGCTAATGGTCCGCAATCTGCTTCGAGTCGCAACTCTGGCCTGCTTGCCTGTTGCAACGTTCGCCTGCGCGCAAATTTCTGGCGGAGCGGCAACGCCCGCGCCGGGTTCGCCCACTCCATGGACCACCTGGAAGAAAGTTGCCATCCCGGCGCTTCCCGCGTTTCAACCGAAACAGCCGACCAAGGTCGTGCTCAAAAATGGCATGACTCTCTTTCTGCAGGAAGACCATGAACTGCCGTTCATTAATGGCTTCATCATCATCCGTGGCGGCTCCAAAGACGAACCGGCGGCCAAGACCGGGCTGGTCGATCTTTACGCCGGAACCTGGCGCACCAGCGGTACGGCCAAAGTTTCCGGAGACCAGATGGACGACATTCTGGAGGCCAAGGCGGCGAGCATCGAGACTGCCGGAGATTCGGGTTCGACGTCTATGACGTGGACCAGCTTCAAGCAGGATTTTCCGCTGGTCTTCGGGCTGGCGACCGACCTGCTGCTGCATCCGCAGTTCCGCGCCGATAAGCTCGCACTCGCGCAGCGCCAGGAGGCCACCGGAATTATTCGCCGCAACGACGACCCAGGCGAGATCGCAATGCGTGAGGCGGAGATTCTTGCCTACGGCAAAGACAACCCCTACGCACGTATGCCGGAGTTCAGTACGATTCAGGCGGTCACGCTGCAGGACCTGGCGGCATGGCATGATCGCACAGTCACCCCAAACAACATGATCCTGGGAGTCAGCGGGGACTTCAACACCGCGGAGATGGAGGCGAAGCTGCGCGCCGCATTCGACGGTCTGCCTCGCGGACCGAAGTTCGTTCCCGCCGCCATTACCTTTCCGGGCCCCACGCCCGGCGTCTATCTTGCGCAGAAAAGCGATGTGAACCAGAGCAATGTGTGGATCGTCGGCCTGGGCACGGAGAAGAGCAATCCCGACTACTACGCGCTAAGCGTGATGAATACGATCTTCAGCGGAGGGTTCGGATCGCGTCTGTTTCAGGCCGTGCGCACGCGCCTGGGCCTTGCATACTCCGTGAACGGAGCTTATGGAGCGGACTATGATCATCCGGGAATTTTCTACGTGGCCGCGGGCACCAAGAGCGAGAGCACGGTTGCGGCAACGCAAGCCATGCTGCAGCAGGTGAAAGATCTGAAGACGGAGCCTCCTACAGAGAAAGAACTGCGCGACGCAAAGGACCAGTTGTTGAATTCATGGATTTTCCACTTCGACACGCCGGAAAAGATTCTACGACAGCAGGCGACCCTCGCCTTCTACGGATATCCGGCAGATTTTATCGAGAAATATCGCGCAGGCATTGAGAAAGTGACGGCCGCCGATGTGACGCGAGTGGCGAACAAATACGTCCATGCGTCTAAGCTCGCGACGCTAGTTGTCGGCAACCCTCAGCAGTTCGTCACACCGCTGTCGACACTGGGGCCGGTCAAAACGCTGGATATCACGATTCCCATGCCGCCCGGAATGCGGCAGCAAATGGGACAGCAGTAGCGCTGCGGCTACTCCTTTTCAAATTTCAAGGAGGCGGAATTGATGCAGTAGCGCAGGCCCGTCGGTCTGGGGCCATCGGGAAACACGTGCCCCAGATGCGATCCGCAGCGCGCGCAGGTCACTTCCACACGCCGCATCCCGTGGCTGGTGTCTTCATGGCTCTCCACGGCAGTGGGCGAAGCTGGAATCCAGAAGCTCGGCCATCCGGAGCCGGATTCGAACTTGCTATCAGAGCGAAACAGTTCCGCGTCGCACCCCACGCAGCGATACGTTCCATCCTGATGGTTTTTATAGAGCGCGCCGGAAAAAGCCGGTTCCGTCCCTTTCTGACGCGTCACGCAGTACTGCTCCGGCGTCAGTTGCTTACGCCACTCAGCATCGCTTTTTTCTATCCTGTCCACTCCGGCAACGCGCTCACTCATCGGGGTCCCTCGCTGTATCCAGAGTATGCTTGACGCGAGATCGACTCAATAGCGCGATTCGAAGGTGTGAAAGCGAGCTTCCAAATCCCACTGCTGCCGTGCCTTTTCACTGCCTGCAAGATAGCTTCTGCAGCCTGGTGAAGTCTGTGGCGAACCCGGTTCATCGTGCGCGCACACGCCGGCAATCCGAGTGAAGCGCTCCGGAGTGAAGTTTTCCGCCGAAGGCCACAAGCTTGCTCCCGGCAGGAAGGAATGCTCCAGGCTGGCGCGCGCCATCTGCTTCAGGTCTTCATAGCGGAGATGGTAGGTTTCGACGGCGCGGGCATACTCGTGGGTCAAGGTGATCCGTGACACGCCCGCATCGTCGGACGACAGCGCAACTGGAACGCCGTAGCGCCGATAGATGGGAAACGGGTGTTGCGCGCCGGTCACGCCAAGGATTTCCGCATTGCTGGTCAGGTTGATTTCCACCAGCACATGTTTGCGGGCGAGTTCGCGCAGCAAAGCGTGCGGGTGTTCTTCATACATCACGTCCACGCCATGACCGATGCGCTGCGCATGTCCGGCCTCCACAGCCTGGCGGATATGGAAACGCAAACCCGGCGGGGGAACCAGACCGGGCGCAAGTTCGCCGGCGTGCAGGCTGATATGCACCCGCGGATAGTCGCGATGCAGCAGATCGAACATTTGCATGTGCAGCCGATAGTCGCGCATGGCGATCGCGCCGTCTTCCGGCATCACAATGTTGACGCCCACAACCTGGGGCACGGCGGAGGCAATTTCAAAACCCAGCACCATCTGCGCGAAGACGTGCTGGGGCGGAAAGCCGCGCAGGACCTGAAACAGGAAACGCATCTGGACCTTGCAGGCGGGCGCGGCGTCCGGGGCGCCGCAATGCTCGATTTTTCGCCGATTTGTTTCCGCGCCGGACAGCGCCTTCCGGGCTTCCGCAACACCTGTCCGCAAACCATGCGCCAGCAGTTGCCGGCGAAATTGCTCGAGATCCGGGTCCCAGCCCAGCTTCACCCCCAGAGCGGCACCGTGGCCGAAGTCCGGCGTGGTCATCAACTCAAGATATTGGACGTTCTCGCTCGCCGCTTCGCTCGCGACTTCATCCAGCCACGCGCCTTCATGGCTGTCGCTCACTGAGTGAAACTTTCCAAACGAATTGAAAAAATGGTCGTGTCCGGAGTCGCCTTGCCTGGCCACAAATCCACGCATGGAATACGCATCGACCATCCTGCTGTACAGATCGGGATTGTCCAGAGCGGAGGCCGCGGCAACCTCTCCTGCAGGGCAGACGGCCTGCGGCGGGGCGGTACGCGTAAGGCTGTCAGGCTTGGTCAGGACGTAGGTCGTGGGGTTGACGCAGAGATGGTCCGCAGCCGATTCGGCAATCCAGGTCTCGGCGAAGATTGCGCCGGTCAGGTGATTGTGCAGATCGCCGCCCTTGGGCATCTTTTCTAAAAATGCATGAAGATCGAGCGGGCTGGATCGCTGGGCATCGAGCATGGCCTTGCTCGCGCGCTGCTCCGCCGTACCGGCTTTGGTGTTTGGCAGTGCGGCGACGGTATTCGCGAATAGTGTCGCCAAAGCGGCGGCAAGTAGGACGAACCCGCGAAAATGAGCCATGCTCCCCCGCCCTCTCCGTGTGAGAAATGTATCACGGAGCGTGCCAATTGCCCTTTGGCGGGCGGTGCCGCAAATCCATCCGGTTTGGCAGGGCGGGCGACGGTTGGTATACTTTCGGAGAAGCGCGGATCTTATTTCCTTCTTTCCACGTGTGTAGACTTCCCCTCCCGGAAAAATCTCCACGGCCAGGTAGCTCAGTGGTAGAGCGCAGCCCTGAAAAGGCTGGCGTCGGGGGTTCAATTCCCTCCCTGGCCACCACATCACAGAAGTCACACAACTGTTTCCAAAAAAAGAAAGCCCACTGCACAAATTCGTACAGTGGACCCTCTTGTACCTTAGACGTTGCTTCTATCGTCTAATAGGACATCACGCAGCCGCCCTGGTTGCTGTTGTAGGCATTGCTCCAAAGCGATTGCACCGGGAATGTACCAGTAGAGAAGGTCACGTCTGCCGAAGCTCCCTGACCGCTGGAAATCCAGGCGCACTTGTCTCCGTTTTCATAGCCGCTGGAGTCCAGCCAGCCACCATTCGGGAATTGGTCGGTAATCGTCTCCGCCGCCTCGTGGCCTTCGACGATCGTGATGCCGGCATTTGCCCCCAGCCCGTTGAAGTTGGCGCCACAGCTTGCACCAGCATCGGTAATGTAAGGCAGGTTGGTGTAAGCGACATCGCCATAGGTGGAAGTCGTCGAGCTGTGATAGGCGCAGTATTGCGATCCAAAACCCGACGAACTGTTGCCCGTCGCGGTTGCAATCACATACTGAGCAGTCGCGTTGCTGTCAACGGTCTTATTACCAAAGTGCGCAGCGGCACGCACCGCCTCACTGGCGATCTGGGACTGGCGGGGGTGCGTTGGCGCTTTGCTGGCATTGTCATACCAGAAACCGGCGTACTCCCCTGTCTTGTTTCCTGCGGCGGTCCCTGCGCCGTTGCAGAAGAAAGTTCCCGAGTTGACTCCCTCGCAATACTGCGTAACGGAGTTCAGCCAGGAGCTGCCGCTCGCCCCCGGAAGGAAGCTCTCAAGGATGCTCGCCTCACCACTTGGGTCATTGTTGTTCCACTGCGAGCCCCAGAACACCAGATAAATTTTGGGGGCGGTCTCCACGCCCACGGTCCCCGCCGAACCGTCGCCGGTCCCACCGTGGTAGTAGAGGTTTCCACCGGACGTGCTGGAGGACTTGCGTGCTCGCTTGGCTGCTTCTACGGTTGGATGGATAATCACTGGCCGTTGGCCCCGCTCGAGGTAGCGCACACCGCCAAGCGTCGCATCGTTGCTTGCAGGAGCAGAAGCATTCTGTGCCCATGCGGCACCTGTCGCGCACAACAGCGCGCTCAGGGCTGGTAGGAAATAACGTTTCATCACTTTCTCCTCAAAAACTATTTTTCAGACCAGGGTTGGAGCCAATCCCCCACTGCCGTACCTCTCTGGAGACAATTCAAAACTTTTAGTGGGCGAAAGTAGCCACGAGCCGGACAAATGAATCATGAGGCAAGCCGAGAAGGCGCAGGCACCAATTGTGACGGATAGTACCGAAGGAATGGAAGACACGTCAATCTATCTTTCGCGACCCAGCCAGCAGCTTCGCCTCCGCTTGTCGGCCTGGCGGTTGGTCTCACAACGAATGGGTGAGAAACTCCCAAATCGACGAGTTCCATGCAGCAATGCTTTCGTTCATTCCTCACCGGATACCGTTTGCTCGCAGCCGGCGCAAAGCCAGGGTCGCTGCGTTGTATCCACACATGCCGTGCACGCTTCCGCCTGGCGGTGTGGACGAAGAGCACAGGTAGAGATCGCTGGCCGAAGTGCGATATTGCCGCCACGTCGGACGGAAGAGGAACTGGCGTGCATCCATGGCCCCTCCGCTGATGTCGCCTCCGACCAGGTTTTCGTCCATGTTTTCCAAAGCCGCCGGAGAGAATACGCGTCGCGCCAGAACGCAGTCGCGAAAACCGGGAGCAAAACGCTCGATTTGATCTTCCAGGGCATCGAGCATGTTGAACTCCGAGCCGTTCGGAACATGGCAGTACGCCCACGCGATGTGCTTGCCCTGGGGAGCGCGGGCGGGATCGAACAGCGTCGGCTGAGCCAGCAGGACGAACGGCCGGGCGCAAATCCTGCCGTGGGCCATCGCATACTCTGAAGCGGCAATCTCGTCCATCGATCCACCCACATGCACGGTCGCGGCGCGAAGGCACTCCGCAGCCTTCCACGGGACCGGGCCGCTCATGGCGTAGTCCACCTTGAAAACGCCCGGTCCATAGCGATACTGACTCAGCTGCTTGCGGTAGCTGGCTGTGAACCTCTCCCCGGCCACCGCCAGCAGTTGCCTCGGCGTCAGATCGCAGATCGTAACGTCGCTCTGCGGAAGCTGGCGAAGATTTCCCACGCGGCTGGAGGTATGAATCCGTCCGCCGAGAGACTGGAGATATCCGCCAAGTGCGTCTGTGATTGCCTGCGATCCCCCGCGCGGGATAGGCCATCCGACCGCGTGAGCGGAGGCGCCCATGACCATTCCAAAGGATGCGCTGATTGGCTGATCAAGGGCCAGAAACGAGTGTGCCGCCAGACCGGCAAACAATGCCTGGGCACGCGGCGTGCGGAACCGCCGCCGGGCGACGAAGTCCGCGGACGGCAACGCATTCATGGCGAACCTCGCCAGCAACCATGGATCGCGAGGCATGGCGGCCAGGGGACGCAGGATATTCCGCATCAAGGCAGGCCAGCGCACGGCGAAAGGCTCCAGCAAGCTGCGCCAGGCGGGACCATCTTGACCAAGCGCCGCATCCGCATCGTTAAACTTGCGCTCCAGCAGGACCGCAGTTCCATCGTCGAATGGATGCGCCAGTGGAGCGGGCGAATGAATCCATTCCAGGCCATACCGCTGCAATGGCAGCGTAGAGAAAAAAGGCGAGCCAGCAGCCATGGGATGGATGGCCGAGCCAAAGTCGTGATGAAATCCGGGGAGGGTGAGTTCGAGGGTGCGTGCGGCTCCGCCGGCCTGGGGCTCGGCTTCGAACACGTCAACCTGCAGGCCCGCCTGTGCGAGAACGATGGCCGCCGCCAGACCATTGGGACCGGCGCCGATGACACACGCTTTTTGGCTCGAGCTGGCCAGCATTCAGTTTAGTAAAGCTTGAGAAACGGCGGGCGATTTAATCCTGCGGTGCCCCCGCCAACGTGGGTTCGGCCGCCATCCCGACCTTGCCATCCGGGCGCAGGAACAGTGTCGGAGCATACGTCCCCAGCAATTCACGCCGCCACCAGATGCCCTGGGTGCGCTTTTGCTTCATGCTGCTGAACCAGTATTGCCACAGCACTGCGCGTACGGCACGGGGTGGATGGTTAGGAAAAGGATTGCCTGCGAAAAGCGCCAGCACATCCGGATCGTTCTCCAGCAACAGTTCTTCTGTACGCGGAACGATGGGATATTGCTGCCAGGAGCCGAGCGACGCAAACCACAGGTTCCAGTCAAAGCGGGGCTGGTAGGGAGCGTAAATGCCGGGCGGTTCTTTGACATTCTGGGGCTTGTAGCGGAACGGGTACGCAGTCCATGTCTGGCCGTCGTTGGAGCCCTGAAATTCAATCTCATAGCGATGCGGCGTCATTACGGCAAAAAGGCCGTATTGATTGGCAATGCGGAAGGGTTCAAGCGCGGTGAGCGGTGCGGTAGGCAACGGAATCCCCCGCCAGAACATGCCCAGCATGGGCACCGTTGACGCGTAGAAGATCCATGAAAGCATCACGGCAGTGACGGCGAGACGCAGAGCGCCAAGATGATGGCGGAGCTGCGCAGCACGGCCCTGTTCCTGGTCATCGGCAACGATTTCGCCCTCCGGCCCAGGCACGGGTTCGGGCAGCGGCAGTCCGTTCTTCCAGCGCGACGGGACAAAGCGCACGAGAAATTCATCGTCCAGCAGCAGAAATCCGAGTACCAGAACGATGTAGTTCAGGAAGGCATAATTCGCTGTAAGGATCACTGCGATCTGCCATGGCGTCGCCAGGAAGAAACACACGATTCGCCAGCGGCGCGGAAGAAAGACCATCCACACCAGCACAAGTTCCAGAGCGAAGGTGCCGATGACTGTGGCCGCCTGAAACCAGTGCGGCAGGTGCTGCACGTACCAGCCGATCCAGGTGGGCAGTGGACCGTTCTGGTAGTACTGATCCATTGCGGTCAGGTGGCGCCACTGCGGATCGCCGCTAAGGATTTTGACAACGCCGGACTCGAAGTAGATGCGGAACCACTCCCACAGCAAAAGAAAGTGGCTGGCACGGGAAGGCAGGTCGGATTTTCCCCATCCCGGCAGAAAGCCACCCGGCGCGAAAAAGAGCGAGATGAAGCCCGCCTCCAGGAGCATGCCATCGGACTGGTAGCTGGAAAAATCTCCAGCGGCGCTGACGAACGAGAGAAAGCAGAGAAAACAAACCAGCAGCATGGCACGCGGCCATACGTTGGCAACAATCAGTAGCGATGCTGCGATGCCGACCCAGCAGATCGCCATGAGCATGTGCGAGCCGCTCGAGATCCACAACAGAGTGGGCGCATACCAGAACCGCAGCGGCCCCAGCGCGTGCGCGACCGCGGGCAGATACATCCGCGCCGGGAGAATTCCGCGCGGACCGATGAGTCCGCGAATTTGAAAGATGAGCGAGTAGAACGCTGAGAAATAAATCAGTCCGAGGCAGCGCAAAAAAATCCAGCGCGCAATCAGGTGGTCGCGTACGCCGTCTCTAGGATCGAACCATCTGCGGATCGAGTTTGCAAACGACCAGTTCATCGGATGTGCGCATTATAGCGATTCCGCGCGGTTGCGCGTCCTGGCTTACACTGCTGTTGATGCCGAAGATGAAAAGCCCGGTGTATGGCAAGGGCCATTTGCACCTGATCACCAGCGAATGCCACCGGAAACAGCCGAGGCTTGGCATTGAAAAACATCGCGACGTTTTCGTTCGCATTCTGGAAGAGGTGAGGGTCAAATTTCGCTTTGCGGTAGTCGGGTATGTAGTGATGCCGACGCATTTCCACCTGATGATGACGGAGCCTGGCATTGATACGGTGGCTAACTCGGTCGAAATGCTGCGGCAGCGATATCGCCGCCGGTATAACAACTCCGCACGGAGCGATGAGCAGGTGTGGGAAACCCGCTACGCAGACGCTCACGTTTTCGGTGCGGAGAAGACCTGGGCCCGGTTGAACTTCATGCATCAGGAGCCGGTGAAGAAATCCCTGGCGGAGAAACCGACGGATTGGGAATGGAGCAGCGCCCGCGCCTATGCGGATCTTCCCGAAGGAGTGGTGACGGTGGAGCGCGCTGCGGAGCTGATGGCGCCCGTCCCACCGGCCGAATAGATCGGCTGCGGAACTAGCCGCGGCAGCGCTGCTCCGCTTCTCTTGCCTTGCGTGCGAAGTAGACGATTCCCGCGGTTGCGAGTGCGGTGCCGCTGCACCACGTACAAATGCGGCCGAATTTCTGCATCTGTTTGCGAGTGTTACGCGCAGCCAGGGCGCCATCGAGCATAAGCTTGCCGCGCAAGGCGGCCCGCAGCACGGGGCGATCCGGCTTTGCTGTGGCCAGCAGGAGCAACGTCACTGTGTAGCTTCCAATCCCCAGCATCGAATCCGGGATGCCGAGCGGAAACGCGCTTTTGGACAGCACAATTTTCCGCGTGTTGAACAAACGGCCGGGCAGGTCCGGCAGGTCGCGGATCTTGCCTGACTGCAGCATGGCGACGGGTATAAGCGATCCGATCGCGGCGCAGCAGCACGCGATCGCCATCCCTTGGTGCATGGACCGGGCGGGTGCAATGGGAATTACTTTTTGCAACGGGTTCTCAGCTTCCAACAAGGCGGACATGGGTTCCCCTTTCACTTTTTCTTAGATGCAAGCGCCACGCCCGCCGCCAGAAGAAGCGCGCCGCCGCCAATAAACCATCCACGATGAAGGTCGGCGAACACCTGCGGACTGAATGTGTGCGAGCGATCATCGAAAGGTCCGTGCGCGCTGTGTTCTCCTGGCACAAAATCCCAAAGGTTGTTGGGGCGGTCCGGGCTATCGGGCGCATCGGTCTGCTGCGCTTTAAAGCCCGTCTTTCCCAGATAGCGATCGAGCAGACCGGGAACCACCATCTGCCCGAGGATGGCCTCCACAGTGGAAGAACCGACCCAGTATTCCCGCCGCGGGCGTTCCGCTGCGGCTGCGTGGACTACGACTTCCGCCGCGACTTCCGGCTGAAAGATCGGAGGCACAGGCTGCGGCTTTTTTGGAAGGCGGCTTTTTACCCAGGTGAACTGCATGGTGTTCATCGCCGGCATTTGCACCACGCTCACCTGCACGTTGCTGTGGTCGTGGTACAGTTCGCAGCGCAAGGAATCTGTAAATCCCAGAATGGCGTGCTTGGCCGCGCAATAGGCCGACTGCAGCGGAATGCTACGCACCGACAACGCCGAACCGACTTGGATGATGGTGCCGCGGTCGCGCGGTCGCATCCGCCGCAGCGCGGCCATGGTTCCGTAGACGTATCCCAGGTACGTCACCTCGGTGACCCGCTTGTATTCGTCGGCCTTCATTTCATGGACAGGCGAAAAGACGGACACCATAGCATCGTTCACCCAGACATCGAGAGGCCCGAAGGTGTCTTCGATCTGCGACGCCGCGGCATCGACTGCGGCGGCATCGCTGACGTCGAGGGGCAGGACGAGCCCCACGCCGCCAAGGCGCTGGACTTCGTTGCGACAGGCCTCAAGCGCTTCCCGGTTGCGCGCAATCAGGCCAATGCGCGCTCCTCGGCGGGCAAACGCGTGGGCAATGGCGCGACCCAGACCTGCCGATGCTCCCGTAACCATGACAACTTGATCGAACTTCATAAGGCTCCTTTGGAGGAACGTATTTATTGCGAGCTGCTCGTCAGGCGCGGAATTCCCCGGCCATAGGTACCGGGTGGCGCAAGCTCCCGGCGTATGGGAGGAGCGGTCATATCGCGCCGGCCGGAATTGAAGACGGCGTCTCCCTGGGAAATGAGGTAATCCGCCGTGCGTGCGGCCAGAGCCTGAATGGTCAGTCCTGGATTGGCCGAGCCTTGCGTCGGCAGCACGCTTCCATCGCAGACGAAGAGGTTGGCGATGTCATGGGTCCGGCAAAATTTGTCTACGACAGAGGTGCGCGGATCGGAGCCCATGCGGCAAGCGCCCACAAGATGCGCGTAGCGGGATTCCTGCACCACTTCTTCCGCGCCCGCCGCGCTCATCACGTCCATCACTTTCTTCTTGCCGAACTCAATGAGCTTTTTGTCATTGTCCCGCAATGTAAAGGTGACTTTCGCGACAGGAAGGCCGAAGCGGTCCTTTTCTGCCGCAAGCTGCACGCGATTTTCCGGCCATGGAAGAATCTCGCCGAGCAGCCCGAAGGAGGCCCAATGGTTGTAGTCCATCATGACCCGGCGCAACCCCCATCCCCATGCGCCCTTCGCCATCATCATCTGTTTCGCGAACGCGATAGGCAGCGGAGCGACGGTCTGGATGGCGAAACCACGCGCGAAATCGCGCTTCGGATCCGTTTCGTAGAAATCCTCCGTCATGCAATGGGCAGGCGGAGCTTTGTACATACGCACGAGTTGCTCAAAGCGGCCCAGAATCACGTTGCCGGCTTGCGCCATGAGATAACGTCCGACGGCATCGCTGGAGTTCGCCAGCCCATTCTCATGACCGGGGCAAGCGGAGTTCAGCAGCAGGCGTGGCGACTCAATGGCGTAGCCGGACACGATGACAGCTTTGGCCTTTTGAAAATGCTCGTTTCCCTGGGCGTCGAAGTAGCTGACGCCAGTCACGCGATTCTCACGGTTCAGGTGAATGCGGCCAACCATGCAGTTGTCGCGAATTTCCGCGCCGTTCTCCAACGCGTCCGGAACGTGCGTGATCAGCGTGCTGGCTTTGGCTCCCACTTTGCACGCCTGGATACAGAAGCCGCGATAAATGCAGTGCTGGCGATCTCCATGGGAGCCGGAAAGAATCGCAACCGGCCCGCCAATGCTCACACCGATTCCAAGCGCGGTACAGCCTTTGATGAGCGCATTTCCCACGCCGCCCATCGGGTGCGGACCATACGGGTAGCCGTGCGGATCGCCCCAGGGATACCACGCTGGCCCCGCAACCGGCATCTCCATTTCCAATTGCTCATAATAGGGTTTGAGTTCCTGATAGCTGATCGGCCAGTCCACTCCCACCCCGTCCTGGGAGTAAATGCGAAAGTCCGATGGATGCAGACGAGGCGCAAACGCGGCCCAGTGTACGGAGCCGCCGCCAACGCCGCGTCCGGAATTGTTCGCCCCAAGCGCGAGTGGATGTTCCCCGCCGGTGATACGAAGATCTTCCCAGTACAGGTTGTGCGAGCCTGCTTCATCGCTGACCCAGTCGCGCTCTGTGTTCCAGAACGGACCGGCCTCCATACCCAACACGCGAAACCCGGCGCGCGATAACCGCTGCAGCAGCACACCCCCGGCTGAACCCACGCCCACCACGACGTAATCGACCTCTTCCTCTCCATACCGCCGCATCGGCACATCGATCTTCTGGATCGGCCCGAGCGCGTGGCCGTTCTGGTTTCTTTGATTGAAGAGGCCGGAGAGCAAAGGGTTCAATGCGTGCCTCCCTGTCCGGGAGTGGCCCGGTGTTCATCATGACCGCCGACCAGCTCGTAGCGGTCCGATACGGAATCCGCGGGAGCCTGCCATTCATAGCGCTGTTCCTTCACTTCCCATGGCTCGGCCTCGCCCCGCTCCAGGCGCATGTAGGCGCGCGGATAAGCCGGGCCGCCGAAGCCAATTTCATCCCATGCGTAAGGGTGCGCATAGTAGACTTGCGCCGCGTCCTGCACTAGCAGCATCCAGAATCGATGCACGGGCATTCTTTCCCAGGTGGAATGCGCAGCCTGGGGTTTGGCATCGTGCAGCGTGCGAAGAAGTTCGTCTTGCCGCAGCGGCGCCAATTCGACAAAAGGTGCGTCGTGGATGCTGCGCGCCATCTCGTCAATCGCGGCGATGCCCAGCCGATACGCTTCCTGGTCCGGCGGCATTTCTTCATAGCGATAGCCGTCGATGCGGTTCGTATACAGCCGTTCATCCACCATGGGAACGATTGGGATCCTGTATTGCGGATCGCGATCGCTCTGCGGAAGAACATGATCGAAGACAGCGGTAATGATCGGGATTTCCTGGGACGTGAAAAACCGGATTTCCCGCGTGTGCGTCATGCGCTGCAGCACGGTCCTGCGCGTCGCCTCGTCCCATGAGTGCTGCTGGCTGAGCGTGGAAAAACCCGGATAATAGCCTGGCTGCTTTCTTTTCTCCGGCTGTGTCATTGCTCTCTCCGGAACGCGCTGGCAAGCAGACCCAGCATTCCACAGGCGCTGAACAGCAGCGGCGCAAGCACCGGCGGTCCATACATGATGTTGTAGAGCAGGTGCTTTTTGCCGCCGGGCCGCCTGAGAACCCCGCGCGAATGGTAGAAGAATCCGACACTGCCGTCGACCACCGCGGCAGCGGACAGAAGCGGCAGCCAGGTGTGGGCGACCTTGGGACGCCGCATCGCCAGCAGGCTCGCCGCAATCAGCATGGGAGCAAGCACGACGGGCGTCCACTGCGCCGTGTATTGGAAGTTGTTTTTGTAATGCGAGTAGAAGGCCTCAAACCCGCTGAAGAAGGTCGCCAGCGCAGTCGCTGCGGCCATGTGCCTCTGAAAACGCCCTTCGCGAATGTCTTGCCTCCAGTTGATCTTTTCCGGCCTGGAGAGTTCGCGGGAGGGTAGAGCCGTCATCCAGTGGTGCGAGTGCGCCGGGCGTGGAATCAGCTTCGACGAGTCGTCCCGAACGCTGTCATTTTCTTCCCGCCGCAGCCAGGTGGCAATCAGCCCCAGATAAGCTGCCAGGCCAAACAGCAAAGGTGCGAATACTGGCGGCCCCATGACCATGTTCGTCATTGGAAAGCGCCAGCCGCCAGGTTTGCGCGCTATCCCGCGCACGTGAAAATAAAAACCCACCACTCCGTCTGCAAGCGTGAGGGCGGCCACCGGACGAAGAACCCATTTTGTCGCGCGCTTGCTCGCGACGGCGGCGAGGCCAGCGACAAACAACGCGCCGCTCAGAGCGACCGGCGTGTACATCACGCGACGGCTGTAGCTGCCACGGTAATGCTGATAACCGACTTCCAGACCGGTCATCAGGCTGGAGAAAGCCGCAAGAAGCGCGAGGCTCCTTTGAAAGCGTCCTTCGCGTACATGCTCCTGAAACCTGCGCTCTTCCCGTTCGACTTTACCTATCCAGGTTTTGCGGCTGCCGGAACTGTCCCCAACTGCGCGGTCGAGCCGGCCGGTGGTGGCCTCATCCATTCCTGACTCCTTTTGGTTGGCCAGTGCGAATCAGCGCCTGGGAGGTCCAAGGCTCAAATCACTTCGCGCACTTTGTCCCTCACGATCGTTTTGATGATTTTCGCGCGGTCCTTTTCGCCTTTCAGGATTGCCTCCGCAAAATTCATCGCCTGCTTGGTGGTGATGTCTCCCGGCAGCGGCGGCTCGTTCGCATCCACGACGCACTGCACCAGCGCGGGTCCATCGAGATCGAGCGCGCGGCGCAACACGGACTCGGCATCCTCCGGCCGCTCCAGAGTAAAGCCCGCGACACCGCATGCTTCCGCGACCCTGGCAAAATCGATCGGCTGCAGGTCCACTCCGAATTCAGGATTGGCATCTTCCACCATTTGCTCCCACTTGATCTGCCCCAGCACGTTGTTTTTGATCACGATCACTTTCACCGGGAGCTTGTACTTTACAAGTGTGGCGAGTTCACCCATCAGCATGGTCAAGCCGCCGTCGCCCACAACACAGACCACCTGACGCCCCGGATAGGCAACAGCCGCCCCGATACTGTACGGAAGCCCGTTCGCCATGGTAGCCAGCGAGCCGGACAGAGAAAACTTCATGTCGCCGCGCATTTCCACGTAACGCGCCGTCCAGGTCGCAATGGTTCCGCTATCGCTGGAGACGATCGCATCGGAGTTCAGCAGCTTGTTCAGCGTGTGGGTCACGACCTGCGGCTTCATCGGCATGTCGGTCCGGGTGCCGCGCTTTTCCATCAGATCGTTCCAATTCTTCATGCGGTCCTGATAATCCTCCAGGAAAGCGCGCTTCTTTTTGTGTTGCAGCAGCGGAAGCAGAGCAGCCAATGCGGTTTTTGAGTCGCCTGTCAGGCCCACTTCGACAGGTTGGCGCAATCCGATGCGGGAAGAATCGATGTCGATCTGGATACACTTCGCGTTGCCGGGCTTGGGCAGGAACTGCATGTACGGGAAGCTGGTGCCGACCATCAGCAAGGTGTCGCATTCCTCCATGGCCTCCTGCGAGGGCGCGGTTCCCAACAGCCCGAGGCCGCCAATTGAAAGCGGATGCCGGTCCGGAATGACCGCCTTGCCAAGCAGCGCCTTCACGACCGGTGCTCCCAGTGTTTCGGCGACCTGCAGCACTTCTTCGCGCGCTCCCAAGGCGCCACTGCCGACCAGCATCACGACGCGCGAACCCTCGTTCAGTATGTCTGCCGCCCGGCGTAGATTGTTGTGCGGCGGTACCGGGTAAGTGGGAGCATACAAATCCGCGCTGTGGTGGGCGGGATTGGCTTCCGAACGATCGTTGTGCGAGACCTCCATCTCCTGTGTGTCTTTGGGGATGGTGATATGCGAGACGCCGCGCCGGGAGAGAGCCAGGCGGACCGCCTCGTCGAGCACATTGACCATGTGCGCCGGACCCATCACGCGCTCGTTGTATACGGCGACATCCATGTAAAGCTTGTCCAGATCGACATCCTGCTGATATCGGGTGCCGATCAGGTCGTGATACGTGTGCCCGGTGATCGCCAGCACCGGATGGCCGTCGCACTTGGCGTCATACAGGCCGTTCAGAAGATGAATGCCTCCCGGTCCGGAGGTGGCCACGCATACCCCGAGACGGCCAGTGTATTTTGCGTATCCCAGAGCGGCGAACGCAGCCGCTTCCTCGTGCCGCACCTGGATGAATTTCAGCTTGTCCTGATGCGTGCGGAGCCCTTCAAAGATTCCGTCGATGCCATCGCCCGGAAATCCAAAAACCGTATCGACTCCCCATTGGATCAAACGGTCAAACAATACGTCTGCTACCCTTTTACGCATAAAGTCCTTTCCCGGTGATGGCCGGAAGAGCTGTAAACAAACGCCGGATGGCTACTGCCGGTGAAAAGCGGATCACCTAGGTGAGAGGCAGCCAGCGCGTAGCAGGATGCATCGGTTCGCCACGAATGGGACCTGCCCCAGTCTCCGTACAACCGCACCGATCGCCAGGGAATCCTCCTACAGGAGAGGAGTTTCCGAGGAAGCTCTCGCTCCCCTCGGTTGGGCCTGAAAGATGGAAAAAATACATCGCACATCCGTTCGCGCTTACACGATTCCAACCGATGCGCCCGAGGCCGACGGAACCATTGCATGGTCGAAAACGACGCTGGTTCTGGTGCAGTTGGAAACGGCAGGCGTGCGCGCCCTGGGCTATACCTACGCCGATCCGGCGACCGCAAAGGCCGCCGAAGTTCTGCTGAAAGAAGTGATCCAGAATGCGGATGTCTGGCAGCATCCGGCCCTGTGGATGAAGATGCAGCGCACCGTTCGCAATCTTGGCAACCGGGGGATTGCCGCCATGGCGATCTCTGCAATTGACAATGCCTTATGGGATCTGCGATCCAGACTCGTGAACCTGCCGCTGGTGCAATTCCTGGGCGCGGCGCGTGAGTCTATCCCCGCATACGGAAGCGGAGGTTTCACCTGCTATGACGATCGCCAGCTTCAGTCGCAGCTGGGCGGCTGGGCGGAGCAGGGGTTCAGCTTTGTCAAGATGAAGATCGGCACCCAGCCTGAAGAGGACCCGCGCCGTGTGCGGCTGGCCCGTCACGCCATCGGCGAGAATGTCCAGCTCTTTGTTGACGCGAATGGCGCCTACACGGCGAAACAAGCCATCCACATGGCGGAAATTTTCAAAGAGTCGAACGTCGTTTGGTTTGAAGAGCCTGTCTCCTCGGATGACCTTTCCGGACTGCGTTTCGTGCGGGAACAGGTTTCCGCGCCGATGGAAATTGCCGCCGGAGAATACGGCTACACGGTTCCGTACTTTGAAAATATGCTGGCTGCGAAGAGCGTGGATGTGCAGCAGATCGATGCTACCCGGGCGCAGGGGATCACCGGATTTATGAGCGCTGCCGCTGTTTGCGACGCGCACCAGATTGCATTGTCGGCGCATTGCGCGCCTAGCATTCACATGCACGTGTGTTGTGCTGCGCCGCGCGCGCGGCATCTGGAGTTCTTCTATGACCACGCCCGCATTGAGCGCATGTTGTTCGACGGATTTTGCGAGCCGCGCGAGGGCCGCATGTTTCCCGATTTGTCGCGGCCTGGCCTCGGTCTGGAATGGAAAGAAAAGGACGCGGAGCAATTCCTCGCCGGATGAAGCTTCTGGCCCCCTGCATGGCTCCGCCGATTGCGAGAGCGGATTTGCCGGAAGCGCCGCGAACGCGCCAGCGCGCTTTGGCATCTATCTACTTACATGCTCGCCTCAATTCCGTCCAAGTGCTTAGTGAAGTGAATCCTTTGTGTGCGTCTGGGTGTTCTGGGACTGCGATTTGCATCAGCTTTGATCTAAGGAGATGGCAATGAAATTAGCTGGCAAGGTGGCGATTGTAACCGGCGCTGCAACCGGAATCGGCAGGGCGATTGCGATCGGTATGGCCAAAGCGGGCGCCGCTGTGGTGATCGATTACGTAGGCGACCAGGCCCTGGCCATGAATGTGGTGAATCAAATCCAGGCGGCCGGCGCGAAAGCGTCTGCCATTGCTGCGGATGTGTCGAATCCGGAACAGGTGGCCAGCCTCATCCAGCAGACGGTTCAGACGATGGGCAAGCTGGACATCCTGGTGAACAATGCCGGACTGGAATATAAGCGACCGTTCACCGAATACCCGTTCGAGCTTTGGCAGAAGGTGATCGCAGTGGATTTGACTGGGCCGTTTCTCTGCGCGCAGGCGGCCGCGAAGGCGATGATCGCACACGGCGGCGGTGGGCGCATTATCAACATCTCCTCAGTCCATGAAGATCTGCCCATGGTGACCAACGCCCCTTATTGCGCAGCGAAAGGAGGTCTGCGTATGCTGATGCGAACCATTGCCGTCGAGCTCGCGCCGCATAAGATCACCGTCAACAATATCGCCCCGGGAGCCATCTTCACACCGATCGATAAGGACGTGGAAAGCAATCCAGCGATGGAGCATCAGTTGATGGCGGAAATACCGCTGGGCCGCTGGGGCAAGCCGGAGGAGGTTGCGGACCTGGCAATTTTCCTGGCTTCCGACCTCGCCGGGTATTGCACTGGAGGCACCTTCTTCATTGATGGCGGTATGCTGCGTCAGGCCGGCAGTCTGTAACCAGTTCCGTAACCCCCATGAAAGGAAATTGAATGCCGGAAGCTTCCTCGACCTCTCATCCTTACGACGCAATCATCATTGGCACCGGCGCCGGGGGAGGGACGCTCGCCTATCATCTTGCCAACGCCGGCAAACGCATCCTGGTTCTGGAACGCGGACCGTTCCTTCCGCAGGAAAAACCCAATTGGAACACCACCGATGTGTTCCTCGACAACCGCTATCACACCAAGGATGTCTGGACCGATAAGGACGGCAATCCTCTGCATCCCGGCACAGGCTATTGGGTGGGCGGCAATACGAAAGTCTACGGCGCCGCGCTATTCCGTTTGCGCAAAGAAGACTTTGACGTGCTCCAGCATAAAGGCGGCATATCGCCGGAGTGGCCGGTTAAATATGACGTCTTCGAACCCTATTACACCAAAGCGGAAAAGCTGTTTTGCGTGCATGGCGAACTGGGCTTCGACCCTACCGAACCGTTCCACAGCGAAGAGTATCCGTTCCCTTCCATCAGCAACGAACCGCGTATGGAACAGATCCAGGTGGACGTGAAGAAACTTGGATACCACCCCTTCCCCATCCCGCTTGGATTGAAACTGAACGAATCGGACCGCGTAGAAAGCAAGTGCATACGCTGTGACACGTGCGACGGATATCCCTGCATGGTCCACGCAAAATCGGACTCCGATATCAACTGCATCCGGGCCATTATGCATTTGCCGAACGTCACGTTGAAGACCGAAGCCAAAGTGACTCGGCTGCGCACGAATGCGACGGGCACCGCGGTCGATTCCGTGGAAGTCGAACTGGGCGACTCGCAACACACCGCCAGCTTTTCCGGCGGAATCGTAGCCGTCTGCTGCGGCGCGATCAACTCTGCGGCGCTCCTGCTGCAGAGCGCGAATGACCGGCACCCCAACGGACTGGCGAACAATTCCGGTATGGTGGGCCGCAATTTTATGTTCCACCAGGCGGATGCGATTCTTGCGCTCTCCATGATTCCGAATCCCAGCAGCTACATGAAGACTTTCGGGATCAACGACTTTTATTTCGGCGACAAGGATTATCCCTATCCCATGGGCAACGTGCAGCCCATCGGCTCTTTCCACCACGAGATGATGAAGGCGGATGCACCTGCAATTACGCCAGCTTTCGTGCTGGAAAAAATGTCTTCCCATGCCGTTCCATGGTGGCTGACGACGGAAGATCTGCCCGATCCGAACAATCGCGTGCAGGTCATCGACGGCCAGATCCGGCTGGACTACACGCCCAACAACGTGGAGTCCTTTGAGCGGCTGCGAGACCGCTGGATTGACGTGCTGAAAAAAGCCGGCCACGCCGAGACAACGACGCGGCTGAGTGCGTACTTCAAGAAGCGTATTCCTCTGGAAGGTGTAGGCCATCAGAATGGCACCTGCCGGTTCGGGGAAGACCCGAGTCAATCCGTGCTTGACCTGAATTGCCGTACGCATGACGTGGACAATCTATACGTGGTCGACGCATCGTTCTTTCCTTCCTGCGGCGCGGTCAATCCATCTTTGACTGTGATTGCGAACGCAATCCGGGTTGGCGACCACCTGCTGGAAAGGCTCGGATGACGGCAATTCCATTGCCGCCCAAAGCGAGAGCTACGTCCATCTCTCCCGTATCTGCTCCTCATCGGGAAAATGCGAGTTTGGGCGGCATGCTGATTGTGACCGCGTTTCTATGTGTGGCCATTATGAGCGCACTTGGGAAAGCCGCAACTCAGGTTTCCACGGCAAGCATCGTATTTTTCCAGAATTCTGTGAGCCTTCTGCTATTCCTTCCCTGGGCTCTGCGGCACGGCACAGGCCCCCTGAAAACCTCGCGGATCGGGCTGCACATTCTGCGCGCCTGCGGCGGTCTGCTTTCCCAGGTGCTGATGTTCGCAGCGGTCAAGAAGATGCCGTTGATGAATGCCGTGCTGCTGACCAACTCCGCGCCACTGTTCATCCCGCTCATCACCTGGGCGTGGCTCAAGGAAAAAATTACGGGCATCGTCTGGGCCAGTCTTCTTGTCGGATTTGTTGGCGTAATTTTGATTCTGAAACCGAGCCCGGCCCTTGTCACCAACCCGGCTGCGCTCATCGCCACCAGCGCGGCGGTCTTTTCCGCTTTCGCGCTCGTTACAGTCAATCGGCTCTCGACAACGGAGACTACGCAGCGCATCCTTTTCTACTATTTTCTGATTTCATCCGTCGTCACCGCGCCTTTTGCGCTGTTCGGTGGCGGCATCTTCCATCCGATGTCCAGCATGGAATGGTTCGATCTGATTGGCATCGGCATCTTCATGGCAGCCAGCCAACTGCTCATTATTCTGGCGTACCGTCACGCATCGGCCGGCCGCATCGCTCCCTTCAACTACTCCGTCGTGGTCTTCTCCGGGTTGATTGGCTGGCTGGTCTGGAAGAACAAACCAGACCTGCTCTCGCTCGCAGGCGTGGTCCTGGTTACAGCCGGCGGAATCCTCAGCACTAAATTTGGCGGTCCCAACGCGCGCGGACACTTCGGCTGGATCGGCAGGTGGAATCATCGCTTTCACGCGGACGCGCATCAGGAGACAACATGAACCCTCAGACTATTTCCGGCGAGGCGATCGAATGCGTTCTGCCATGGAAGGCCAATGTCGGCGAATCGCCGGTCTGGCATCCCGGCGAGCGGCGGCTTTACTGGATCGACATCCAGGGCAAGCAGATCCATCGCTTTGATCCCGTGACACGGAAAAACGAGACCTTTGACCTGCCGGAGATCGTGACCTGCATTCAGCTCCGGGCCGCGGGTGGTCTCGTCCTGACTTTGAAAAAGAAATTTGCGTTCTACGATCCGCAAACCAACCACCTGGAAGAGCTTACCGCGGTGGAGCAGGACCAGCCCGACAACCGCTTCAATGATGGCAAATGCGATCCGCAGGGGCGGTTCTGGGCGGGCAGCATGAACGCCAGAAACTGGAAGGAGCCAAGCGGAAATCTCTACCGCATGAACCCAGACCGGTCGGTGACCCGAATGCAGTCGCAGGTGGTTTGCTCCAATGGCAGCGGCTGGAGCCCCGATGGCCGCACCATGTACTACACGGAGTCTTTTCGGTACACCGTCTTCGCCTTCGATTTTGATCCGGCATCCGGCGCGATTTCCAACCGCCGTCCGTTCGCCCAGATCGATCCAAACTCCGGTGGATTTCCCGACGGCATGACTGTCGATGCCGAGGGCTTTGTCTGGAGCAATCAGGTGGGCGTGGGGAAAATTCTGCGCTATGATCCGGAGGGGAAAATCGAGCGCATCCTCCAGTTGCCCGTTCCCCGCGCCACTGACTGCACCTTCGGCGGAGAAGATCTGAGCACGCTCTACGTAACCAGCGCCAGAGAAACAATGACACCTGAGCAATTGCAGCAGGCCCCGCTTTCCGGCAGCTTATTTGCCGTGCAAACCGGGATCCGCGGTATGCCGGCGACTCCATTCGCTGGATAGGTGCGACTTACGTCTTGATCGCCGAGCGTAGTTCCGGCATCGCCCCGTCTTTCAAACGAATGGCCGGATTTTGGCGCAGAATTTCGGTCGCAATCATCACCATGCGATCGTCCTGCGCTGCCGCTTCCCGCATCGGAATGGGATAGCGCAGCACTGCTTCCAGCCCAGAGGAAGCGAATCGCACTCTGGTATACGGCTTAGGAACTTCCATGTGCAGACCCATCGATCGCTCGATGGCCAGCAGCTGCTTTTCCAGCAAAGGCCCAAAGCTTTGATAGATGCTCTCGACTGCCGAAAGCATTGCTTTCTCGGCGAGCTGAGGGTCCGTATCCGGGTGCAGCGGAAATGCAAGCTCGCGCCACGTATATTCCGTCCCTGGCAATTGCTTGAAAAGCGGCGTGGTCTGGAACAGCACGGAATTGGTAAACACGACGATGCGTCCGGTGGGCTGCATGTCGATACCGCTGCCGGCAAGCTCCATAAGTGAAAAGCGGATCAGGCCAATGTCCAGCACCTCTCCCGAGACATTTGCGGAGCCCGAATAGACCACCGTGACGCGATCGCCAACGCGCACGCCATAGCGGCCGACGAGGAAGAAATAGGCGGCGATCGACAGAATGACGCCCTGCAAAGCCACCGCGATGCCGGCCGTGATGAGGCCCGCATACGTCGCCAGCGAACTGAACTCACTGACAAAACCCAGCAGGATGACCACGAACATGCAAAAGCCCGTGATCACCCTGCGCAACACGAGAAACTGGCGGCGGCGGCGAGCATCGTGAATGTAGCGGAAGGTGGCGCGCCGCCACAGTTCAGAAAACAGCCAGATCAATCCCAGCGAAAAGAGGATCGCCGCAACCCTCAACAACACAGAGCGGAGAATGGCGGCGTACTGATGTTCCACGGACGATTGAAGTTGGGCCAGATCGGACTGGCTCTGGTCGATAAGAATCAACTCCTGACTCAGAGGCAAAGTTGCATCGGAAAGCAATCTGAATCGATGAATCAACGCGGCCATCTGGGCCTGGTCCGGAGCAGTTTGCGCTGGAGCACTCTGGACTGCGCTGCCCTGAGCGGCGGATGGCACAGACAATGAGTGAGCTCCCGGAGAACTCTGAGGTGTCTTTTCGGATGGCGGCGGAACGGAGATTGCGATCTGGCCTTGTTGCAGCGTGGCGCGCAGATCCGCGAGCAACGGGGCGCGCAATTGCTGAGTCAGGTTCTGCAGTGAGGCGCCCCGGTCGGAAAGCTGATGGACAGAACGCAGAGTTCCCAGTAAGCGAAACATCTGCGTGATCTGGCCGATCAACCCATCGTTGTTGCTCACCGTAGTTGCGGAATCAGTTGCGGAATTAGGCGGCGCGGCTTTGACGGACGCTCCCTGCCTGACACCTGCTCCAGCCGTTTTGGAATAGTCGGAAAGCGGCACAGCGGGGACGGTTCTCTGCAATGCCAGAATTTTGCCTGAAAGCTCCGTGGCCCGCCCATTCGCAATCTCCGCATTTGCCATGAACGAGGTCAGTTTTTGAAGGTTATCCTGCATTGCCTGAGCCAGTTGGATCTGTCCCTGAAGCAGATTTCTCTGGGCAATCAAGGCAGGTCTTTCCTTGGCGGGCGCAAGCGCGATTCTCCGGCTCAGGCTGTTCAATTCAGTCTTCAAACTGTCGATTTGGGAAGCCACCTGTTGCTGCTTCTCAGGAATGCTTTGAGCATTTATCAGGTTTTGCGAAGCGCCAGCAGGCGAGGATCGCTTGGCTGTGGCGTTCGCAATCAGAGCGGATTGCGCGAGTGCGGATTTGAAATCCAGCCGCAGAACCTCGCCCGCGACCGCCTGCCCATTTTGAACGTACAGCTCATCTCCGGGCGGCTTGAGGTAGGCGCCCTCTTCATCCCACTGCCGATACCAGCGGATCACCGCATTGAGATGGTCAAGCACCTGCCTGGAGGAATTGGGGGCCGTCAAATTGGCCGAGTCCGGTGTAGCTCCAGTCTGGCCCGAGGACGATTGCGCAAAGCCCACTCCACGTCCCGGCATCAGAAGAGCGGCCGTAGCGAGTGCGCTTACCCACAGAAGAGTACGTGAGTTCCCCATTTTAGCTCCTGAGCAGCAAAGCGACTTTGTCTGATTGCGATTGGAACACGGTGGGAGGGTAGCGCGGCAACGTTTCTACTTGTCGCGAGCTACAACAAAGTCCGGGACCCAGAGAAGCGCTCGCTTGAATTCCGACTCCGGCAGCACTTCCAGATTTTTTCGCGCGGACTCGGCATGAGCATACGCGGCCCGCATCGCATAATCGAGCGATCCATTACGTTTCAGAATGGACAAGATGCGGTGATGGCCAACTCGCTCGAAGTTGTGATCTTCAATGACAGCCATGATGTCGGCGCGCTCTTCCGGCGTGCCGTGATGCAGAGCGTGAACGACGGCCAGAGTCGCCTTGCCTTCGCGTAGATCGCTTGCGGTCGGTTTGCCAAGCACTTCTTCGCTGGCCGTCAGGTCCAGCACGTCATCGACGATCTGGAAGGCCAGGCCCAGACTACGCCCGTAGTCGCCCAGAACATCTTCCATCTGCTGGGAAGCTCCGCCCAGAACACATCCCAGCTGCATTGACACCCGGAACAGGCAGGCTGTTTTGCGGTAGATCAATTCGTAATATTCATGCTCCGTCAGAGCGGTTCCCATCCGCTCCATCTGCAGCAGTTCCCCTTCCACCATCTGTTGGGTCAGGCTGATAAGAAGATCGAGAATCCGGAAATTTCGCTCGTCGAGCGCCACGCGAAACGCCTGCATGTAAAGCCAGTCGCCCGCCAGAACGCATTTCGAGTTTCCCCACTGGATGTTCGCGGAGGGACGCCCACGCCGGATGTCGGCCACGTCAATGATGTCGTCATGCACCAGGGTCGCGGTGTGAATGATTTCCACCACAGCTCCCAGACGCACGCTGCTGCTTCCGGCGTAACCCAGCGCCTTCGCCGCCAGCAGAAGCAACGCGGGCCGGATGCGTTTTCCGCCGCCCTCGCGAAGGTAGCCGGCGATCTCCGTGATCGAATCCACATCCGACAACGAGAGGCGCTCGAATTCCTGCTCAATCGCAACCAGATCGTCGCGGAGCAGGTCGAATACCTCTTTTGCCGTCGTGATGGCCGCTGTGCTCAAAACGCTCCCGCCCTGCTTTCTCCGTGCGCCGCTTCGCTAGTTGGACCGATAGTTGGTGAACTGCAGGTCGATGCCAAAATCCTGCTTCTTCAATAAAGCAATCATATCCTGCAGCGTGTCGCGATCCTTGCTGCTGACGCGTACGGTGTCACCCTGAATCGTGGCCTGGGCCTTACTTTTCGATTCTTTAATCACCTTGACGATTTCCTTGGCTTTCTCGATCGCGATGCCCTGTTGCAGCGTGATCTTCTGCCTGACGCTGGAACCGGAAGCAGGTTCGATTTTTCCGTAGGTCAACGCCTTCAGCGAAACTCCCCGTTTGGCCAGCTTCTGCTGCAGAATTTCGGTGACGGACTGCAGTTTGTACTCGTCACTGGAGGCGAGCTGAATCGTCTCCTCGCCTTCGAGTTTTATCTCAGACTTGGAGTCTTTCAGGTCGAAACGCGTGCGGATTTCCTTGGAGGCCTGATCGACCGCGTTCAATACCTCCTGCGCGTCCACTTTGCTCACAATATCGAATGAATTTTCCGTTGCCATGGAATTACCAGCCTTTACCAGCAGTTCTAGATTCGCGCTTTTTCCTGCAGAATGCCAGATTTCTCCGGCCCTGCCTTTGGACTTCGCGCCGTATGGAAAAAACGGTGGAAATTTTCCGTCGTCCCGCTACTTATCGTTTCATAGCCGGTGCCGCGAACCTCGGCCAGCTTTTCCGCAACGTTGCGCACCAGGGCCGGCTCATTCCGCTTTCCGCGATGTGGAACGGGGGCAAGGAAAGGCGCATCCGTCTCAATGAGAATGCGATCGTCAGGGATTCCGGCTGCCACTTCGCGAATCGACTGAGCTTTCGGAAACGTGATATTTCCCGCAAACGAGATCAAAAATCCCAAATCCATGGCTTTTTCAGCGTGGCGCCGCTCGCCTGCGAAGCAATGCAGCACGCCTCCCAGTGCGGTAGAACGCCAATGCCGCTCCAGCAGCGCCAAAGCATCGTCCCAGGCATTCGTTCCTTCTGCGGAAGCACGGCAATGGATCAAAATGGGCAGGTTGTGTCCGGCGGCAATCTCCATCTGCTGCACGAAGGCACGCTGCTGCAGAGGCCGCGGCGAGTGGTCGTAGAAGTAATCCAGTCCGATTTCACCCACGGCCACGACTTCCGGCTCGGCAGCAAGCGCATCCAGAGCATCCAAAGCCGCCCGGTCCGCTAGCTCCGCTTCATGCGGATGAATCCCTGCGCTGACGACAATCTGCGGCATATTCAGATTGGATGCGTATTGGCGGCTCAGGTCCAGGGCCCGATGCATGCTGGATGGTCCATCTCCAATCCCTACCGCGAGCACCGTCTCCACGCCCGCTTCGCGCGCGCGCAGCAGCATGGCCTCACGGTCCTCCGCGAAGCGCTCACTGTCCAGATGTGCGTGCGAATCTACCAGCATTGCGGCGACCTGACTCCGATTTCCGATGGACCTACTTCAACCTGGCCCCGATCTCGACATCTTCCAGAAAACCAGCCAGCACGGGAGTTCCCTTCTCCCCAACCGAGGCCGCGACGATCATGCCATTGGACTCCAGTCCACGAAGTTTGCGCGGGGCCAGATTGGCCACAATCACAACCTTTCGTCCGATCAAACTTTCTGGGGCGTAAGCCTCGGCGATTCCGGCCACGATCTGCCGCTGCTCATAGCCAAGATCGACCTCCAGCCGCAGCAAACGGTCCGATTTCGGCACGCGTTCGGCGACCCGGACAACAGCGACCCGGAGTTCTACTTTGGCGAAGTCCTCAATGCTGATCTTGCCGGACTGCGGTGCTGGCGCAGAAGCCATGGCTGCGGGCTGCGACTCAGAACCGCGCTGCGACTCGGGAGTTGTGGCCTGCGCCGCGGATACTGCGGAGGAACCCGGGTCCGTCGTTTTTGATGGCGTCGCGGTCTCCACGATTGCCGGCGAAGGCTGTGCAGTCTGCGGGGTGGTCTGCTTCTCCTCGTGTGTATTGGCCGGCATTGACGCCTGGCGTTTCTCTTCCATCTCCTGCATACGTTCGATCGCGTCCTTTTCCGCGCGGGGAAAAACCGGGCCAAGCTCGCCGAGCTTTGTGCCCGCCTGCAACCCACCCCACCGCAAATTTTTCAGATCGGCTTGTGTAATGTCGCCCAGACCGAGTTGCTTCCAAACTTTAGCCGCCGCCTCGGGAATTACGGGATAGACCAGCGCCGTAATGATGCGTACGGCTTCGGCCGCACTGTACAGGACGTCCGCAAGGGCGGCACGGCTGGCTTTGTCATCTTGAGCAGCCAGCTTCCAGGGCGTCCGCGCAGTGATGGTTCCATCAACCACGGCGACCATGTCCCAAATACGCTCGAGAGCCCGAGAGAAATCGAGCGCATCATAGAAACCTTGAATCTCACCAATGGTGCCGAGGTCTACCAGAGGGGCCACCGTAGGTTCCGGCACCCATCCATCAAAATACTTCGCTACCATCGTCAGCGTGCGGCTGACCAAATTGCCATAGCCGTTCGCCAGATCGGAGTTATACCGCTGCACCAGCGCATCGAAAGAAAAGCTGCCATCCTGTCCGAAGACGATTTCTCGGAGCAGAAAATAGCGCAGCGCATCCGTGCCCAGCACGTCCAGCACCGTCTCCGCGCGCACAATATTGCCGCGCGACTTCGACATCTTCGACTGCTCAAACAGCAGCCAGCCGTGTGCCACGATCTGTTTCGGCAGCGGTAGCCCGGCAGCAAGCAAAAATGCGGGCCAGTAGACGCAGTGAAAGCGGCTGATCTCCTTGCCGATCAACTGCACGTCCGCCGGCCAGAATTTTTCCAGCAGCGAGGGATCGTCACTGCCGTAACCGAGCGCCGTAATATAGTTCGCCAGAGCGTCCATCCACACATAGATCACATGTTTCGGATCGCCCGGGACAGGAATGCCCCAGTTGAAGCTCGTGCGGCTGATGGAAAGGTCGCGCAGTCCTCCGCGCACAAATGCCATCACCTCATTGCGGCGCGTCTCGGGGCGAATAAAATCGGGATGTTCCTCGTAATACTCCAGCAGCTTGCGTTCAAAGGCCGATAGTTTGAAGAAATAGTTCTCTTCGCTCACCGTCTCCGTAACGCGACCGCAATCGGGGCAGACGGTGCCCGGCGGCCCTTCAACATACAGCTCGTCGGACACGCAGTACTGGCCGGAATACGTGCCTTTGTAAATAAATCCGCGCCGCTGCAGCTCCTGAAACAGGAACTGCACGCCCTTTTTGTGCCGATCCTCCGTGGTGCGCAGGTAATCGTCATAGGTGAGCCCCATGCGATCCCACAAGGAGCGAAACTCCCCGGAAACCTCGGCGGCGAACTCCTGCGGCGTTTTGCCGGCTTTGGCCGCCGAGCGTTCGATCTTCTGGCCATGCTCATCGGTTCCGGTCAGGAAGTGGACATCGAAACCGCGCATCCGCTTCCACCGCGCCAGCGTATCGGCGGCGACCGTCGTGTAGGTGTGCCCTAGGTGCGGCCGGGCGTTCACGTAGTAGATCGGCGTGCTGAGGAAGAATGTTGGCCTTGCAGATTGCTTATGTTGTTGAGTGGGCATGCCGTTGGCGCTTGCTGCTCGCCGCTGCGGCTGGAGAGAGCGAGTCACTCCTCATCTTAGGTGTGCTGGAAAGCTGCGTCAATTGCCGCAAGTGCAGTGGCGGGGAGAACCTCTGCTAGAATCCGCAATAACTGTGCGTATTCTGTAAAACATCCGGGGCCTAGACACTCTGTGTATCGCAACTATCGGCAAGTTCTTTTTGAGAGGCTTCGCGCCGTTCTGCAGGACAAGGTTCGGTTGGAAGATCTCCGCCTGACGGTCGAAGAGCCACCCCAGGTGGAGATGGGCGACTACGCCCTGCCGATCGCTTTTGAGCTCGCCCGCACCTTTCGCAAAGCTCCGCGCAAAATTGCCGACGAGCTGGTCGCGGCCATCGGCAACGTGCCGGGGTTTTCCGGGTTTGAGGTTGCTGGCGCGGGATACCTCAATGGCCGCCTCGACCGGAACGCAGCCGCGCACCGGTTCGCAGAAGGTCAGGAGAGCCTGCCGGAGACGCGAGAGTTCATACTGGTCGAGCACACCAGCATCAATCCCAACAAGGCGGCACACGTCGGACACCTGCGCAACGCCATTCTTGGCGATACCCTTGTCCGCTTGCTCCGGGCGGCGAATTCGACCGTGGGTGTGCAGAACTACATCGACAACACAGGTGTGCAGGTGGCTGACGTCGTGGTCGCGCTGACACACCTGCAGCAATTGGATTTGCCTGGAGTCCAGCGGTGGATGCGGGAACTCGCTGCGCGCGGCGAGCGCATCGATTACGCCTGCTGGGACCTCTATGCGAAGGTATCGCAGTGGTATGACGCGGAGCCGGAGCAAAAGCAGGCGCGGAAACAGATTCGTCTCGATACGCTGCACGCGCTGGAGGCTGGCGGGAACGACACGGCATCCATCGCCGAACTGGTCTCCACGGCTGTCCTGCGCCGCCACCTGGAAACCATGTTCCGCATCGGCATCGAGTATGAGTTTTTGCCGCGTGAAAGTGAGATTCTGCACCTGCATTTTTGGGACGCGGCATTTGCACTGCTGCAACGGACGGGAGTTCTTTACCAGGAATCAGAGGGCAAGAACGCCGGCTGTTGGGTCATGCGACGCGCCGGAACGGCTGGAGCCGACGGCGAAAACCCCGACGAGGAAGCCAAGGTAATCGTCCGCTCCAACGGAACGGTCACCTATGTCGGGAAAGACATCGCGTATCACTTATGGAAGTTCAACAAGCTTGGTTTGAACTTCGGGTATCGGCTATTCCATACCTATCCGGGCGGCGGCCAGTGCTGGATATCCGCCGAACAGAGCGACGAGAGCGCGCCGCACTTCGGTCATGCCGACGCCATCTATAACGTGATCGATTCACGTCAGGCCGACCCGCAGAACAACGTGATCGAAGCCCTGCGAGGGATGGGCTACACGCAGGTTGCCGAAAACTATCATCATTTTTCCTATGAAATGGTTGCACTGACGCCACGCTGTGCCATGGAATTGGGCTACGCCGTTTCGCCCGAAGATCAGGACCGCGCTTACATTGAAGTCTCCGGACGCAAAGGCTTTGGGGTGAAAGCCGATGACCTGATCGACAAGCTGATTGCCGCCGCGACCGTTCAGGTGGATGCGCGTCACCCAGAGCTTGATCCAGCGGACCGCGAGAGTATCGCCCGGAAGATCGCCATTGGCGCGCTGCGCTATTACATGCTGCGCTACACGCGGACCACCGTCATTGCGTTCGATATGCAGGATGCGCTCAGTTTTGAAGGGGAAACCGGTCCGTACGTCCAGTACGCCATCGTTCGCGCGGCAAACATCTTCCGCAAGGCCGGTATCACTCCGGAACAGGCGCTGGAACAGTTCGGCCCCGTCGACGCTAAACCCTATTTCACGGGCGAGGATGGCAATAGCCTATGGGAGCTCTGGCTGCTTGCGTCGAAATCCGTGCATGTGCTCGAGAAAGCGATCCAGACCACGGAGCCCGCGCACCTGGCAAAATATGCCTTTCAACTGGCACAGCAGTTCAGCAACTTCTACCATCGCCACCACGTGTTGACGGAGGCCGACCCCGCGCGCAAAGCGGTCCTACTGGCCACGGCAGCCATTGCGCAACGGGAACTCATCCGCGCATTGGGCTGGATGGGCATGGAAGCGCCCGATGTCATGTAAGGGGTTCCTCTCGGCTCGAATGACAGCATCCTTTTGCCGTTCTTGAACAGCACCCTCGCAAGCCAAGGCATGCCGTCCGCAACAAGACAAGAAATGCCTGCTGAATACCAGCGTGGTTCTTTGCTTCCCTGCTAACTTACAGAAGACTAAAATAATAGTTGGACAGTGAGGAGCTTCACCATGGCAATTGAAACGGCCTTTCGCGGTAGCAGGTCGGTTCGCTGGATCACCGACCGTACAGAGCAAGACGCAGAAACCTACCGCTATTGGCAAAGTCGAACTACCGCGGAGCGCATGGAAGCCGTTGCCGAACTTGTGCGAGATGGGTACGCCTCCAAGGGGATAGACGCTGATGCTCAAGGATCAAAAAGAACTCTTGTCCGCGTTCAACGCCCACTCCGTTGAATATGTCGTTATCGGCGGTCATGCCGTCAGCGAACACTCCCAGCCGCGTGCTACGAAAGACCTCGACATTTTAATCCGGGCCGATCAAAAGAATAGCGAGGCCGTGTACCGTGCTTTAGTTGAGTACGGCACTCCCGTCTCCGATCTCTCGCCTGCAGACCTTCACAATAATCCTGAAAGCATTCTTCAGATAGGCGTCGAGCCTTCCCGCGTAGATATTCTCCAGAGCATACCCGGCGTTACATTCGATCAGGTGTGGGCCAACCGTGTCGAATCCTTCGTAGACGAAATTACGCGCGTCTACTTCATTTCCCGAGAAGACCTGATTGCCAACAAACTTGCGGTGGGCAGAAATCAAGATCTGGCAGATGTGGAGAAGATGCGCGAAGCCGCTTCAGCCACGCAATCGGAGATTGGTTGAATACAATAAAGACGCCCAGATCTTGCTTTCAGACCTGGGCTGTTGCCTAATTCCTGGGATCACGCACTAACCCTCGTAACTCCGCACCCACTCCACAATGCTGCGGACGGCCACACCGGAGGGCCCCTTCGCGATCCAGGGCTTCTGCTCTTCCATCCACGCGACGCCTGCGATGTCCAGATGAATCCATGGTGTCTGGTCGACAAACTCCTTCAGGAACATGGCCGCGGTGATTGCGCCGCCCCACCGGCTGTTGCCCGTGTTCGTGATATCTCCGATATGGGAAACGATCATGTCGCGGTATTCGTCCTCGACCGGCAAACGCCAGAATTTTTCCCCGGAAAGCTCCGTCGCCTTCTGGAAATGCCGGTAGGTCTCCTCGTCATTGCAAAACGCGCCAGCGTTCACCATGCCGAGCGCCACCACGCAGGCGCCGGTCAGGGTCGCCGCATCGATCAAATGCGTGGCGCCCAACTGCTTGGCATAATGCAGACCGTCGGCCAGCACCATACGGCCTTCCGCATCCGTGTTGAGCACTTCAATCGCCTTGCCGGACATGGCCTTGACCACATCCCCAGGCTTGTACGCCTTACCGGAAGGCATATTCTCCGCCGCGCAAACGATGCCGAGCACCCGCACATTGGGCTTGAGCTGTGCAATCGCGCGCATGGCTCCGATCATGGCCGCTCCTCCCGCCATGTCGTATTTCATCTTTTCCATTCCGTCCGCGGGCTTAATTGAAATTCCGCCTGTGTCGAAGGTGATTCCCTTGCCGACGAGCGCCAGCATCGGACCATCCTTGGGCGCGTTGGCGGGCTCGTAGCGCATGACAATCATCGCCGGCGGCTCTTCCGAACCCTGGGCGACGGCCCAGAATGCGCCCATTTTCAATTCCTTCAGCTTGTCCGTACTGTGGACTTCACAGGGCAGGCCTTGCTCTTGGCACATGGCCGCGGCGCGCTGGCCAAGTACGGTGGGCGTAAGCACATTGCCCGGCTCGTTCACCAGGGAGCGGGCAAAGTTCTGCGACTCGCCAAGCACCACGCCTTCCCGGAACGCTGCTTCAACGGTGCTTTTATCGGCGTTGGGCGGCGCGATCACGGTAAATTGCTCGGTGGCGCGGTCCTGGCGGTCCGACCGGTAGGTGTCAGGGTCGAAATCGCCGACGAATGCACCCTCCACCGCAGCGCGTGCCGCGGCTGGCAGAGACAGGCCATCGTGCTCCGGCAGCAGCATGGCAATCTGACGAATACCCCGAGGTTTCGCGAAGCGAACCGCAGTGCCGGCAGCCTTGCGCACATCCTGAACGGAAACTTTAGCTATTTTTCCAATTCCGATGATTAATAGCCGTTTGGCTTTCAGCTCCCCCGGCGAATGAAGCAGCAGCGTCTCGCATACCGTCGCGCTAAATTCACCGCTGGTCAGGGCAGGCTTTTCCGCACTTGCAATCGTGGAATCTTTGGTCAGCAATACCGGCTGGGCGGTCGCGTTTTTATCTTTGGAGTTGTTGGAGTCGGCTGCCAGCACAACCAGCAGTTCGGCGGAGAGGTTGGCGACGGAATCGAATTTCAATTCAGTTTTCATGCAGAGTTTATATGTTCCTTTCGAATGTCGAATTTGTTCGGCGTTAGGCATTCCGCCGTTTGTTCGCCGCGATGGCAGCCCGGGCGTCCCGATCGTCTTCCCGTCGACGTTCGGTTTCCCGCTTGTCCCAATTCTGCTTGCCTTTGGCCACGGCGATTTCACACTTCACCCGGCCATTCCGGAAATACAACCTTGTGGGAATCAATGTGAGTCCCTTTTGCTGGACTTTTCCCGTGAGTTTGCGCAGTTCTTCGCTGTGCAACAAAAGCTTGCGCGTCCGCACCGCATCGTGGTTGGTGTAGCTGCCGTGGGAGTAGGGGCCGATATGCATGTTGAGCAGAAAGGCTTCCCCGTTTTTGATCAACCCGTACGCATCTCGCAGATTCGCCTTGCCCTCCCGCACAGATTTCACTTCCGTTCCGCGCAGCACCATGCCTGCCTCAAACCGGTCGGTCAAAAAATAGTTGTGGCCCGCCAGCCGATTTACCGCTGCGTCGCGCTCGCCCGCAGCTACGGGATCGCGCGGCTTAGGCTTTTTCGGCGGATTCGGAACCAGATGGGTGGGTGGACGAGACATGTTTCAGAGCGGCTGCAGGGCCCAAACCCTGATGCTAGCATGCAGAGCCTGGTGCGGACGCGACCCGGCCGCGGCGGATGGGACCCAGGGCAGGCCGATGATATACTCAAGCGAAGGCCCGCAACCTCATTCGCTAGCCCCACGAACTTCCCCCGAGTTACGAAGCTAGACGGGATTGCGTCAGATGGATGGATGCCTGGTTGTAACACTCGTCGCTGGAAATCATGACCTTTAAACCTGCAGAAGAAACCCCGCACCTGATCACCCGCTCAGCCCCACTCCTGCGATTCCCTGCCCGGATGCGCGCTCGTGCTGGTTGCGTTCGCCTTCTGCTGGTGGTGCTGGGCTTTCTAGCCATGCAGAGCGCAGTCTCCCCGCTGCGCGCAGAGTCGGCAGGAAAACTGTTTAAACAGGGCCGCCGCGCGGAAACGCGGGAAGACTATATCACCGCTTACGAGAGCTACCACAAGGCTTGGGAGAAGAAGCCGCAGGACATGAAATACAAGGAGTCGTATGAGCGGCTCCGCTTTTTAGCTGCGTCTCAGTATCTGGATCTGGGGCGCAAGCTGCGCAGCCAGGGCCAACTCAACGACGCGTTGACGGACTTTCTTCGCGCTCTTGCCATCGACCCCAGCTATGAGGCCGCCCAGCAGGAAGCGCAACGCACCCGCGCCCAGATCAGCGGCACCAGCGAAACCCAGATCGACCTGAATAAGTCGGCGGTCACTTCCAAGCAGGCTGCGCAGGAACTGTCGGAGCTTGGCGCTCCGCTGCAGTTGAAGCCGCTTTCGTCGGAGCCTATCACGATCCACATCGTGGCGGACTCCAAGGTCGTGTACCAGACCATCGGCAAGATTGCCGGAATCAATATTCTGTTCGACCCGGACTACACCTCCAAGCGCATCCCGATCGATTTGAATCACGTGAGTCTGTATGACGCGTTGCGCAGTGTGTCCTTTGTGTCGCAGACCTTCTGGCGTCCGGTGACCCCCGACACGATTTTTGTAGCGGCTGATACGAGGCAAAAGCGCACCGAACTGGAACAGCAGGCGGTGCAAACTTTTTATCTGGGCAATGTGACCCAGGCCAACGACCTGAACGAAATTCTGAACGCCGTCCGCAACCTGATGGACACCACCGTCAAGATGCAGGCAGTTCCCAGCCAGAGCGCGATCGTCATGCGCGGCACGCCGGACCAACTTTTGCTGGCGCAGAAAATCATCGACGATCTGGATAAGACGAAACCGGAAGTGGTCGTCGATATTGCTGTGCTGGAGATCAATAAGGATCTGCTGCGCAACATCGGATTGCAACTGCCCGGTTCCATCGGGGTGCAACTCCAGGCGTCCACGGCGGTTACAAACGCAACGACAACCCAGCCCATCAGCAATCCCACAACTGGACTTCCCGGTACCGCTGGCTCCACCGGCACCGGGCCGACCCTCAATGATCTCGGAAACCTGAACGCCACCAACTTCGGAATCTCCATTGGCGCAGCGACACTCAACATGCTGCTGACAGATTCCGACACGCGCGTTCTGCAGAATCCGCAGATGCGTGCTGTGGACGGCCAGAAGGCAACGCTCAAGATCGGTTCCAAGATTCCAATCGCCACCGGATCGTTTTCTCCGGGCGCAGGTATTGCCGCGGCGGGTATCAGTCCGCTGGTCAGCACGCAGTTTTCCTACATCGACGTTGGCGTGAACATCGAGATGCAGCCGACCATTCACTACGATGGCGATGTCTCGATGAAACTGCACATTACCGTGTCCAACATCACGAGCTACAGCAACCTGGGCGGCATTGAACAGCCTGTTATCGGAAATCAGGAATTGCAACAGAATGTCCGGATGAAAGAAGGGTCAGCCAATCTGCTGGGAGGCATCATCCAGCGCTCCCATGCATTGACCATTGGCGGTACTCCGGGGCTGGGCGAGATTCCGCTGCTGAAATATCTGTTCAGCTCGCAGCAGACTGAAACCGTAGACAATGAAATCGTATTTTTGCTGATTCCGCATCTGGTGCGCCGTATCGACCTGAGCCCGCTCAATCTGCGTACCGTGGATACCGGCACGGGAACGAACGTGAGCCTGAGGCTTGATCAGCCGCTGCCTGCGACGGCTGCGGCGATTACCCGCAACGGACGGCCTCCGTTGACCTTCGAGCCCAGCACACCGCCAACCACGGCGGCCCAGGCAGTCACTCAGGCCGCGGGTCAAATGCTGCAGAACGCGCAGAATGCAGGCCAGAATCCGCGACCAGGCGCGCCACCCGCGAATGCGGCGACGGGTGCGCCGCTGGAGCTCTCGCTTACACCTCAGCAGTCTACCGCGAAGGTAGGAAGCACGTTCCAGGTGAAGACGTACCTGAGCGGAGGCACAGACGTCTTTTCGGTTCCGATGCAGTTGCATTACGACCCGAAGGTGCTCTCACTGGTCAACGTGGATACGGGTGACCTGCTGGCCAGAGACGGACAAACGACCGCACTGGTGCATCGCGATGACCCGGCCAGCGGCGACGTGACCATCAGCGCCTCGCGTCCGCCGGGCGCCAAAGGAGTGACGGGCAACGGCGACGTTTCCGTTCTGACGTTCCAGGCCAAAGCTCCCGGAGATGCTACCGTGCAGATCATCAAATCCGCTGCCCGCAGCAGTACTCAGACGATCCTCCCCATACTGGCAGGCTCTCCTGCGGTTGTGCATGTCGAGTAGGCCGCGCCTGCGTGGCTGGGCAGAGGCATCTCACATGCTGGAAAATGAGAAAAGGCAACAAAGACACGACATTTTTCATGAACAGAATTTCTCGACAGCACGGACTGACGCTTGTTGAACTGATCGTCACGATTGCCATACTTGCTATCCTGGCCTCTGTTGCTTATCCGGTCACCCGGTTCGCAATTCAGCGGCAGAAGGAACAACTGCTTCGCAGCGACTTATGGGAGATGCGGCGTGCAATCGACAAGTACAAGGATGCTGCCGACCGCGGGGCAATTGCCGGTCTCTCCATCGATGCGTTCGGTTATCCCCCCGATCTGGAAACGCTGGTCAAAGGAGTGGACATTCAGGGCCACAAAGTGAAATTTCTGCGGGCGATTCCCGTAGATCCCATGACCGGCAAGCAGGACTGGGTCTTGCGCTCCATGCAGGATGACCCGGACAGTGATTCCTGGGGCGGCCAAAACGTGTTCGACGTTCATTCGAACTCACAGGGCACAGGTCTGGATGGGACAAAATACAACACATGGTAGCCGTGCAGCCGCCCATCCCGAGGAAGCGGAGCACGGGTTGTCTGACCTGGTTGCTGTCCGGGCGCATGTTCCGCCGCACCGAGGCGCGTCAGCGGGGCTTCACCCTGGTGGAACTGATGGTGGTCATGCTCATCATGTCCATCCTGCTGGCCATCGCCGTGCCCAGTTTCGTTGCAGCGATTAGAACAGCGCGTGAGGCAGCCCTCCGTCAGGACCTGCACACCATGCGCGACGCCATTGAGCAATACACTGAAGACAAGCAGGCTGCGCCTCAATCTCTCGACGACCTGGTACAGGCCGGCTATCTGAAGGCCCTCCCCGTCGATCCAATGACCCATCGCAACGATACATGGGTTCCCGAACAGTCGGATTCCCTGACCAGCGTCGACCAGTCCCAACCAGGCATTGACAATGTCCACAGCGGTTCGGACCAGCAAGGCAGTGATGGCGTTCCGTATTCGCAGTGGTGAATTCCGGAACCGATCGCATTGCCCAGCCCACTACCACTGCGGAAGGGCTTGCCTGAAGATTGAGGCCAACCCGGTTCGCCAGAAGTCACACTGCGCATCGGTTTCAGCGGGTTGTTCAGTCCACCTGGAATTGGTGAAGGGTGGCGTGGAGTGCGCTCCATAACGCCGGAATGCCTCGTCCCTCTTTTGCCGAACAGACCAGAATTTCGTCGGCTCGCAGGGCTTCGCGAAGCTTCTTTACGGCCACGGTCCGCTGATTGCCGGAGAGCTTGTCCGCCTTGGTGCCGACCACG
>DAHVZT010000095.1 GCA_027323885.1 Acidobacteriaceae bacterium | reverse complement strand
ATGCACCATCGCGGCATCGTCATGCAACGGGCGAAGTTTGCGCTCGGAGAAGGACTCCTGACCAGTGAAGAGCCTCTGCACATGCGCCAGCGCAGGCTGGTGCAGCCCGCCTTTCACCGGCAACGGATCGCGGCCTACGGCAAGACCATGCTGCAGTTTGCGCGAGAAATGACGGAACTCTGGGAGGATCGCGCAACCTTCGACATCCATCAGGCAATGCTGCAGCTGACGTTGCGAATCACAGGCAAATGTCTGTTCGACACCGACGTGGCCTCCGAAGTCCAAACCATTTCCGACGCCGTAACGGCGTTCATGGGATTTCTTCCCCTTGCCTTCCTGCCGTTCCCGGAGCTCATGATCCAACTGCCGTTCGGCTTCGTGCGCCGTATTCGACAATCGCAACAAAAGCTGGATGCGCTCATCTATTCCATGATCGCCAGCCGCCGCCGTTCCGGCGAGGATCATGGCGACCTTCTCTCCATGCTGCTTGCCAGTCAGGACGCGGAAGGTGGCACAGGTCGCATGAGCGACCGGCAGATTCGCGACGAATGCCTGACCCTGCTCCTGGCCGGACATGAGACTACGGCGAATGGCCTGAGCTTCGTCTTTTACCTGATGGCAAAGCATCCGGAGATTCAACAACGGGTGTACGAGGAAGCTGCCGCCGCGTTTGCGGCCCGCGAGAGGCACGAGCCGTTGACGGCAATGCAGATCTACGAACGGCTTTCCTACACCCACCGTGTGGTCTCGGAGGCACTGCGCCTCTACCCGCCCGTCTGGGTCACGGCTCGAGCCGTCGCGAAACCCTATGCATACCGGGGTTTTGCACTTTCTGCCGGTACGCTTCTGCTTGTGCCGCAGATCGCAATCCATCGGGATCCACGTTTCTACCCCGATCCCATGCAGTTCGACCCTGACCGCTTCCTTCCTGAAGTTGGCCTACACCCCCCACGCTATGCCTATTTCCCCTTCGGCGCCGGGTCACGCATCTGCATCGGAGAAAACTTTGCCTGGATGGAGGCGGTTTTGGTGCTCGCCAGCGTCATGCGCTCGTGGCGGATGGCCTTGCCCCCGAATGCGCCCAAAGAACTCGCACTCAATGCGCAAATCTCCCTGCGTCCGCGCGACGGTGTCCTGGTCACCGCTGCGCGCCGCCCGCTTTAACACTCGAATGCTCGTGTCTCCAGCACTTGACGCCTCCATTCGCTCCTGGACCTTGTCTCAGGACCGGCTGACGATCACTTCTCTTGTATTGTCTTTGGCCAGCAGAAATCGGCATGACCCGAGCGGTTGGAACAATGCTTCGATTTGCCGGTTTTGATAGCTGCGCACAATGGGATGCGGCAAACCTTCCTGGGTCTGAATCGTTTCTCCATCCTGCACGTGATAACGGCAAAATGCCGCGTCCGGCCCTGTCGTTCGAGAATGAAAAAAGGCAAGTACGTGCCCCGGATCTGCAAGGACCTCGGCAAATTTCCCGAGTATGGCTTCGGAGATTGGACCCGGAATATAATCCATCGCATCCCACAACAGGATCACGTCAAACTTCCTGTCGCTGAAGTCCATATGGCGCTCCAGGAAGCCTTCCAGGTCATACCGGGGGGCTTCGCCTGGTTCCACAGGCAAAACCCAGTCCGGCTTGACTGCTTCTTCCACCAGGTCGGCCATATAGACACTATGTCCCAGGCTTGTCAGAAAATTGATGTTGTTTGGGGAGGTGGGGCCAATGTCCAGAACACGCAAGCCGGAATCAGCCTTGAGCCTGGCAAGTACCTTCAACCAGCCGCTGGAATGACGGGGCGTACGCGCACGGGAAGTTGCCGCGCCTTGGCCTGCAGAACGTTGAAACAGGGGGCTCATTGACGTTTTTGTCTCCTACGCTCGTTCTTTTTCATCCTATGTCCAACAGCATGAAACGTCGCAACGGCGTTGCGGAGCAAGGATCCTTGCGGTTCCATGCCTCACATATCTGGTTGAATCTGAAAGGGAGATGTCCACATTCGACGCGCACACCACCAGTACCTGCCGACCCATACCTGCATGAGTATGTTCCGGGCGGGCTCATTTCAGACCTTTTGCAATCCACGCCGTTACGCGAGTTCCAGGGAATCCTTGTTCCGAATTGTAACGTGCTTGCTGCCTCTGCTCGCCATCGCTTTGAGCGCGCAGGTCAATGATGCCAGGCGCGTGGCCATCAAGGCCGGCTCTTCCGGGTCAGCAGCCCGGTCCTGGCGCCTGGCGCGCACTGACCCGGCGGCCCTGATGCAACAGGCGTCTCGAAATGAGCTGGCCAACTCCTATGGGAAGCATCCCCCGCTCCGATATCGCCTGAGAAAAGTGACAGCCAAGACCGACACAACGAAAGAAATCGTGGAGACACTCGATGGCGGCGTCGCGCGTTTGATCGCGGAGGACAATCATCCGCTCACGCCGGAGCAGCAACGGGCGGAACTTGACCGCCTGCATGCGCTTGCAAGCGACCCGGCTATGGAAGCCCACCGGCAGCGCCATGAAATGCGCGATGCCGCGGAAATAGGGGAGATCATGCGCCTGCTGCCGGTCGCGTTTTTGTATCGCTATGCCGGTGCGCAGCAAACGCCTTCGGGGCCAGCCATACGTTTGAGCTTTGAGCCCAATCCAAAGTTCTCACCCCCCGATCTGAAATCGCGCGTCTTGACCGGCATCCGCGGCGAGGCCTGGATTGACCCGGTGGACCTGCGCGTGGTCCAGATCAGCGGAGACCTTTTTCGCCATGTGGATTATGGATGGGGATTGCTGGGCGTTCTCGATCCGGGAGGACGCATCGCAATTGTCCAGAGAAAGACCTCCGCCGCGGGATGGCGGATGTCCCGCCTGACGTTGAACCTGCAAGGCAGGGCCGTGTTATTGAAAAAGCTGCAAATCCATGTGGACGAAACCGCATGGAATTACCATCTTGTCCCGCCAGGTTGGCATTACCGGGATGCGGTCCAATGGCTGCTGCAACGGAATTTCTGAATCGGCCCTAAGCTTTTAACGAAACTGCGTGGTCGCTCCGCACCTGATTCCGCGCGTGGAAACGTTCGCTGCGCACCGTCAGCTTTTCCACCCGGTCCCGTTTGACCCGGTACCCTCTTCCAGGAGTTTGAGGCACCTGGATGGTACCCCGCGAGGTAACCTCGACCGCAGGTTCGATGATGTCTTCCGTCCAATACCTGCTGGACGCGGAGACATCCCCCGGCAGGCTGAAATTTTGCAATGAGGACAGCGCGATGTTGTGAGAACGCCCAACGCCGGTCTCCAGCATCCCGCCGCACCATACGGGAATCCCCCGCTCTGTAGTCACGTTGTGCACACGGATCGCCTCACTGAAGCCGCCGACTCGGCCCAGTTTGATGTTGATGATCCGGCACGATTCCATTTCAATGGCAGCCAAAGCGTCGCGCCTGTTACGTATCGACTCGTCGAGACAGATGGAAGTTTCAAGCTGGCGCTGCAGCAGCGAATGGAAATAAAAATCATCATGCCACAATGGCTGCTCGACCATCAGCAGATGAAAAGCGTCAAACGAGCGTAGATGCTCCTGGTCTTTCAAGCGATAGGAGGCGTTGGCATCGCAACTGAGCAGAATCTCCGGCCAGCGGGCACGCACCGCGTCAAACAGTTCGACATCGTGGCCCGGCTTGCACTTCAATTTAATGCGCTGGTATCCCGCGGCAAGTTCCGCCTCGACGCGCTCCATCAACTCGCCAACCGTCGGCTCCATTCCGAGAGAAACACCGCAGGCAATCTCCGTGCGAGTTCCGCCAAGCAGTTCCCACAATGGCATTTCCGCCTGCTGGCTCTGCGCATCCCAAACTGCATTTTCCAGGGCGGCCTTTGCCATCCGGTTTCCGCGAACATGGCTGAAAACCCTGGGGCAGGAGCCACCCGTTTGGATTTCCGCGCGCAGCAACGCCGGGATCAACTCATGAACCAGAATCGGCCATGCCGTGTCCGTCGATTCTTCACAGAAGCTCGCACGTTCGCCCGCCGTGCATTCTCCCCAGCCGGTCACCCCTTCGGATTCCACCTCGACCAGAAGAACACGCCTGTCCGTTGTGCGTCCAAAGCTGGTCTCGAAGGGGTGAACCAGCGGCATACGAATTTCTCTTATCACCACGCTGTCGATCTTCAATGGATCCCCTTTTCGCAGCTTCCGCACCTGGATACAAAACTTGCGAACCTCAGTCTAAGCATCGGGCTTACCCAGCAGATACCGCCCGGCCCCCTCCGATTCAATTTCGAATCTCAACACAGCCAGTCCGCTTGCGAAGAGCAGCAGAAACCGCCTTCTGACTTCCAGCAGCGCGTCCAGCGCAGGATTCAAGTCTGGCTGGAGTGTATCACCGGCATCGGAAGGCACTAATGTAACCGGCACAGTGTCTTTTATGACCGCTTCCGGCGAATGCTTACCTTCGAGAATTGCGGTCACCCGGCTGGAGCGTAAATTCCACTCCGCATGCAGCCTGTCTGTGGGTAGCTGGCGATGCAATGGAGATCTCGACTTTCCGTAGAAATCGACCGAGTAGCGTCGAGCGATCGCACCGAGTTTTTCGATATTGAAGTACGCGTTCCTGATCTGCAGGGGATCGAAGGTCCATTCGATGCGGTCGATCCCCGCGGCGAGCGCCTCTTCCCGCTGGGCGAGTTTCAACCTCATTCCGATTCCGCGGTTGCGGTACTCAGGGGAAACAGCGAGCATGTGCGAGTGAAGAAATGGCTGCCGGTCTCGCACCCCCGGAATGGCAAGCGAGTAGCCGACAAGCTCTTCGCCATTCCATGCGCCCAGCACCTGTCCGCCCACTGCACGGGCCACGATGAACATACGTCGAGGAATGATATCCAGATCAGGAAATTGCCAGACTTCTTTTTGCAGCCTCACGCACGCATCGAACTCCGGTCCTGTTTCCAGCTTTCGAATCTCGACATCCACGCAGCGTGCTGCCGACGCAGCATCCGTCATTCTTTTGACCCCTTCCGCTCTCGATCTTTCGCCGCCACCCAGAGACTCTCCAGTTCGTCAGAAGACATCTCTTGCAGATTACCAGCCACAGCAACGGAACTTTCCATGTCTGCAAACCTGCGGCGAAACTTGGCGTTCGTTGCGCGCAACGCCAACTCCGGCTGAACGCCCAGCTTGCGCGCAAGATTCACAACTGTGAACAAAAGGTCTCCTATCTCCTCTTCCTTGCCGGATTCGTCGTTCTCGGCGATCGACTGCCGGAGTTCCCACAGTTCCTCTTCCAGCTTCTCAAAGACCGGGTCCGCGCTTTTCCAGTCGAACCCCACGGAGGATGCTTTGCTCCCTAACTTGCTCGCTTCCATCAGCGCCGGTAGTCCGCGCGGTATGTTTTGCAGCAGCGAACCCTCGTTTTCTGTTTTGCGTTCTGCACGTTCCCGCTTCTTGATCTCTTCCCAGTTTGCGAGCACTTGCTGCGAATTTTCCACCCCGGTCCGATCCGCGAAGACATGCGGATGCCTGCGGACCAACTTTGCATTCAGGTTTTCAATCACCTCTGTCAATTGGAAGTGGCCCGACTCCCGCGCCACCTCGGCATAAAACAGCACCTGGAGAAGCAGGTCGCCGAGTTCGTCCTTCAACCCGCTCCAGTCACGGTTCTCGATCGCGTCCAGAACCTCATAGGTCTCCTCAAGGGTGTAGCGCCGGAGCGAATCAAAGGTCTGCTCACGGTCCCAGGGACATCCGCCGGGTGCGCGCAAGCGAGCCATGATCTCCACGGCACGCATGAATGCCTGTTGCAGTTCCGTTGGCTGCGACGGCTGCCGCATTTCTGTGGACGCTTGCTCTGTTGGGCCCATGCTCAACATCTTAGCGTCCCCGCATTGGCCGTGCGTATACTGCCCCTGAATGCCATCCTCTTTGTTCATTTTGCTCGGCGCGCTGGCGGCTGGACTTGTTTTCGGCAGTTTTCTGAACGTCTGCATTGTGCGGCTGCCGCGTCACCAGTCCATCGTTGCGCCGGGTTCGCATTGCACAACTTGCGGCGCTCCCATTCGACCGTGGGACAACATTCCAGTGCTGAGCTGGATTGTGCTGCGCGGGCGTTGCCGCGCCTGCGCTTCGCCCATCGCCCCGCAATATCCCTTGGTGGAGCTCGGCGTAGCGATCCTGTTTGCCGCCTGCGTGCTGCATACAGGCGCGACATGGCAGACTGTTCTCGATGCCGTCGCATGTTTCTTTCTGTTGGGGCTCGCCATCATGGACGCGCAAACCATGCTGCTGCCGGACGCGTTCACCATGCCTGGGATTGCGGTGGCTTTTCTGCTAAAGATCGCCGCACCCAATGCGCATCATCGCGGAGCGGTCGCACTGCGCACGCTGCAGGATGCCGCGATCGCAAGCGCCATCCTGCTCCTGGTCTGGTATTTGTATCGGGTGATTCGCAAGCAGGAAGGGATCGGGTTGGGAGACGTCAAGCTGCTCGCGATGATGGCCGCGTTCCTGGGACTGCCCCGGACGCTGGTAGCGTTTTTCTTGGCCGTTGTTTCCGCTGCCGCCTATGCTCTTGCCCTTGTGGTTCGCCGCAGGGCCACATCCACAACACGCATTGCCTTCGGCAGCTTTCTTGCCCTTGCCGGAATCGTCGCAATTTTTGCGGGACGGCCGCTGCTGACCTGGTATCTAAGCCTGTTTTAGAAATTGTGCTTGCACTTGTTGGGATGGGCCAGCAGCTTTTCGGCTTTCAACGCGTATTTTCCCTGCGGATTGGTCTTGGTGTAGGTCTTGAATTGCGCCATGGCGTCGTTGGTCATGTTCTGTTTGCACATGGCAAATGCCCGTCCAAACAGCGCCGTATCGTTCTGCGGGTCGTATTGCAGAGCGTCCTCATAGCGTAAGAATGCCCCGCGATAATTGCCGTTCTTCATGTAAAAATCGGCCACATTCAAATCGTCCTTGACGCGCCCATCCTCGGTCTGATCGCGGGTGAAGGTGTCCATCTTTTTGTTGCTCTCCTTCAGCGAACCGTCCCCGAGCTCCGGCGCAGGCAGATTTTCGTCGCTGGAGCTATATCCGCCCGCAGAAGACGAACTGCTTTGGGAGCCGCCCGGAGCCGCCGGCTGGCCCTGGCCGCTGTTCGACTTGGCTGCGGCAGCCGATTGGTCCTCCGGAAAAGGATTGTCCTGGGCTGGCGATTGCCGATTCGGCTTCGCCGCGCTCGAGCCGGAGCTCTGATTTCCGGATTGCGGCGTGGCCGCGGCCTGCGACCCGGATTGGGCAGCCGCCCGGGACTGCTCTATGGGAAATGCATTGTCCTCTGCATTACCCTTCTGTCCGTTTCCCTGCTTTGCGGAGGAAGACCCGGAAGAGTTTGAAGAAGAGTTCGTTGGCTGTCCTGTCTTGTTTTCGTCCTGAGTCTGGCCCTGGTCCTGAGTCTGCCCTTGGCCCGGATTGGCAGCCTGGTTTTGGGTCTGCGCGGTGACTGCCGTTCCTCCGAGCAGGAACAGACACGCAACCCACACGGCTGCTCCAGGAGCGGATTGTTTCCAGCGCCTCATTCTTCTATTTTGGACGCAAGCCGCCGCGCTCGGCTAGTCCGCGGGCGAACTATTTTGGACCCGACAGGAAGCAGGTTTCCGGCTGATATACTCCACTGGTTCCAAAACATTCACCTCGGACAAAGAATCTCCATGGGCCTGATCATTCGCTCCTCCCGAATCCACGCCGCCGGTTGCTATACGACCGCGCCTATCCCCAAAGGTGCCCGGGTTGTGGAATACACCGGGCCTTTGATCGACAAAGACGAAGCGGACCTCCGTTACGAAAACAAGCCGATCACGTATTTGTTCGCCATCGGCGATGGCAAACAGGTGATCGATGGACATGGCACAGCCATGTTCATCAACCACTCCTGCGACGCCAACTGTGAAACTGAAGAAATCGACGGGCGCGTGTGGATCATCGCGACGCGCGATATTGAGGCGGGTGAAGAGCTCTGTTACGATTACTGCCTTTACGATGGCGACGAAGTCGAGGCGCCCTGCAACTGCGGAGCAAAGAATTGCCGCAAGTCCATGTTTTCTCCAGAAGAGATGAAGCGGCGCAAACGAGTGACGGCGAAAAGCTTGGCGCGACGTCCCAAAACTGCGAAGAAATCTCCGCCCCGGAAAACTCCTCCGAAAAAGAAATCTCCCAGGAAATCCAGGGCCTGAAGTCGCCCGTGCCGCCGCACCTGCAAACGAGCCACTCCGCATCTCCAGTTCGTGGGAAGCCGTCCCCGGTCAGGCGCTACAATCAAGGGTTGGCGCGGCAGGTTCCAGCGTCTTTCGATCCAGGCAAATCTTATGGCTTACCAGGTGTTAGCTCGGAAATACCGGCCGCAGCGGTTTGCGGATGTCATCGGGCAGGATCACGTCACGCAGACCTTGCTGAATGCGCTGGCGCAGGATCGCATTGCCCACGGCTATATCTTTAGCGGCCATCGCGGAATTGGCAAAACCACAATTGCGCGGATTCTGGCCATGGCGCTGGAATGCCGCACTCCGCTCGGTTCTGCGGAGCGGCCCACTCCCGAACCCTGCGGCGTGTGCAATGCCTGTACAGAAATTCGCGCTGGCAACGCAATGGACATCATCGAAATTGATGCAGCGACGAATCGCGGCATCGATGAAATCCGCGAGCTGCGCGAAGGCGCGCGTTACAGCCCGGCTCGCGACCGCTACAAGATCTACATTCTCGATGAAGCGCACCAGATCACCGACGCGGCCTTCAATGCTCTGCTCAAGACTCTGGAGGAGCCCCCGGCGCACGTCATCTTCATGATGGCGACCACCCAGCCTGAGGACATCCCGCAGACAATTCGTTCCCGGTGTCAGCACTTCAGCTTCCACGCGGTTCGCTTTCAGGAAATTGTTGAGCAGTTGCGCAGCATTGCGGAAATGGAGTCCGTCCACGTCGATGAAGCCGCCTTGTCGCTGCTGGCGGAGGCAGGCGATGGCTCCATGCGCGATGCGCTTTCCATCATGGATCAAGCCATTGCCAGCGCCCCGGTTGTCGACGGCCGCAACGTATTGGGCGCGGCGCAGATACGCTCCCTGATGGGCTCGGTGTCCAATCAGGTATTTGAAGACATGCTGCAAGCCGTCCGAGAGCAGAACGCCGCGTCCATGCTCGAGCAGGCAGCACAATTGCTGGACGCGGGAAACAGTCCGCAGCAGATTGCCCGGCAGATGGTTCGCTTCCTGCGCAACTGCCTGATGGCGCGTGTCGCCGGAGCCGGGTCGGAACTGCTCCAGATTTCCAACGAAGAGCGTGCGCGGGCGGAACGGATTGCCGCTGTGTTTTCTGAAGAAGACCTGGCTCGCTTCCTCAACGCAATGCTGCGCACCTTTGATGACCTGGGTTATCGGCAGGAACAGCGTTTCCATCTGGAACTGGGCCTGCTGAAGCTGGTCCACATGCAACGTGTACTTCCCTTTGAGGAGCTGTTTCGGCAGCTTTCAGGAAACACCAGAAGCTTGGGCAGCCATGCGGGAAACACCGCAGGAGGCGTGTCCAGGCCAACCCAGACGGCCCAACCCATCTCCTCCGCATCGTCCACTTCGAAGGCTGCCAAGGGGCCAGATGTTCAACTCACCAGGCACGCAGTCCCGGCAGAGAATGCCGGGCAGAACGGCGGCGCCACGTCTGTTCAGCCCCACCCTCTGGACGGCGTGTTCAATCGCTCGGCCGTCGGCAACACCCCGCCACAGGGCGTCCCGCTTCCGAAAGAGCCGGTTGCCGAGCCATTGGTGAGTTCTCCGGCTCCAAAGGAACCCTCGCTTGGCCCCTCCTCGATTGCGGATCCTCAACCGCCAATTCAGGTCGAGGATTCGGCCAGACCTCTGCCCCTGGATTCCAACCGGTCTGAGGAAACGCAGAGCGTAGACGGAAATGTGGATGTGGAAACATTGCGGCTCGAGATCAGCGCTGCCCTGGTGGAGCGCGGACACGAAACCGCCGGAACCATGTTTGAAGCTGGCATGTGGCAGTGGGACGGAACGGAACTGCGCGTGCAAATCGGCGCGTCCAAAACGCTGCTGGGCTTGATCTATACCGCACAGGCCCAACAGATCGTTCGCGAAGTATTTCGCAAACTGACCGGTTCCAGCCGTGCCGTGCGGGTCGAACCAGGAGAGCCCTCAGCCCAGACCCCGGAGAAGCCTGTCGCCCGTGCATCCGACCCGGCCAGTGGACGTCCGCAGGACCATCCGCTCATCCGGCACGCCCAAGAGCTCTTTCACGCCGAGGTGCGCAGCGTTGTTTCCCTGCGCGACACTCGGTGATCGCCCCTACAGTGCAGAAAGGACTTTCATGGATTTCGATAAGATCAAGGAAATGATGGGACAAGCGCAACAGATGCAGCAGCAGATGGAACAGGCGATGGCCCAGACCCGTGTCGAAGGATCTGCCGGCGGCGGTGCAATTACCGTCCAGATGAACGGGCAAAAGCAAGTGATGGCGGTCCATGTCGATCCTGCTGCTGCGGCCGTCGGCGACAACGCGGCGGACCTGGAAATGCTGCAGGACCTCATCGCCGCCGCGGTCAACGACGCATCCCGGCGAGTGGACGAGGCAATGAAGGGAAAACTTTCTGGCATGCTGGGTGGCGCGAACTGGATGCAGATGCTTGGCCGCTGAGCTCCTGATCCCGTTCTCTATTCTGCAACGCCTCCGTCCTTTTTTAGAGGAACTTCTGTGTCTCGCTTCGCCCAGCCACTGACCCGTCTCATTGACGAGCTGTCCAAATTGCCAGGAATCGGCCGCAAGTCTGCGCAGCGATTGTCCTTCCATATCCTTCGCGCCAGCGAAGAAGACGCTCTGGCCCTGTCCGAAGCCATCCGGGACCTGAAAGCGCAATTGCATCTGTGCTCCATCTGCCACAACATCACGGACGTGGATCCCTGTCAGTTCTGTGCCAACCCGGCCCGCAACCAGGCGCTTGTCTGTGTGATTGAGGAACCCTCCAATATCGCCAGCATTGAGAAAACGAAGCATTACAACGGCGTTTATCACGTTCTGCATGGAACACTTTCGCCCCTGAACGGGATTGGGCCGGAACATCTGCGGATCGAGAGTCTGCTTGCGCGGGTGCGCAGCGGAGCGTTGCAGGAAATCATCCTTGCCACGAATCCCACGACCGAGGGAGAAGCCACGGCCAATTACCTGGCGCAGCAACTGCAGGGCGTCTCCGCCCGAATCACTCGCATCGCCACAGGCATTCCCGCCGGAGCCGACATTGAATACGCCGATGAAGTCACCATGGCTCGCGCAATGGACGGCCGGAGGGAAATGTAGCCTGATCCGACGCGGCCCGGAATCGAATTGTGGGAGTGGAGTTAGGAGCGGAGGCGCATCAACAAGTCTTGCGGATGTACCGGCTTGGCGAGGATTTCGAATTCATGGCCATGGCTTCGGGCCTTTTCCAGCAGATCGGCTGTCGCAGCCTGACCGGAGAAAAGCAGAACTTTACACTGGGGCAGCATTTTACGAATGTGGATAGCAGCGTCGATCCCGTTCATATCGTTCATGATTACGTCGCTGATGATCATCTCTGGACGCAAGGATTCTGCAAGCTCTACTGCACTCTCTCCACTGTATGCGGCAGTGGCTTCAAAACCATTTCGGTTCAGAATGATAACCAGGGTGTCGGCAATTACGCGCTCGTCATCCACGACCAGGATCTTCGGCTTCACAGTGTTCTTCCTTTTGTAACTAAGGTTTGGGAACAACCAGACAGAAATTGTGCAAGTAGAAACTAAAGTTTAACTGAAAACTGCGCAGAGCGTAATCGGGAAGGCCAGCCCCGCCGAATCACTGAAAGCCGAACATCAGTGATGCCTGCGCGTTCGGGTTTTGTTGGCCCCTGCTGCATTCTAGCCCATAAGCGGACAATTCCGGCATTCCAGCCGGGGAGATCAGGTCAGAATTCATATCCCGATTCATATCCCGATTCATAGCCCGATTCATAGCCCGGAACCTTGCTTCATTCCTCCACCCGGCATTCCCTCGTTGTGTCCGCTGTCCGGTTCGCTGAAATCCGCGACACCGACCCGAATCACTGTGTGGGCGTTGCTCCGCTTCGCGGCGGGATCGGCGGCCTTCACAGGGGGTCCTTTCGCCGCCGTCTCTTCAGTCCACGCTCCATAAACGCGGC
>DAHVZT010000090.1 GCA_027323885.1 Acidobacteriaceae bacterium | reverse complement strand
GACCTACGATGGCACCACCCTGGCCATGCAACTGACCGACCTGGTCACCAACAAGACCTTCCTGTTCTCCCAGGCCATCGACATTCCCCAGGTGGTGGGTGGGAATACCGCCTACGTCGGCTTCACCGCCGCCACCGGCGGGCTTTCGTCGGTCCAGAAGATTCTCACCTGGACCTACACGGCGCAGACGCCCACCCCGGTGGCCGCCGCTCCGGTCTTCAGTCCGGCGGCGGGAAGCTACAGTACGGCGCAGAGCGTGACCCTGATCGACAGCACGGCGGGCGCGGTGATACATTACACCACCGACGGAACACCGCCCACGACGTCTTCGGCCGTTTATTCCACCCCGATCCAGGTCGCGGCAACCGAGACGATTGAAGCTCTGGCCGTGGCCACGCACAGGCCGGGTCCATCGCAACCGCCTCCTGGTCTGCTGGCGGCTCTGTACTAAGCCGCCCCAGCGTGAATGCACCTTAGTTCTGAAGTGGATCAGGGTATGTAGTAACGGAAGGATGTCCAGAACATGTTGTCTGTCGCCTTGGGCTGAAGTCCGTGGAGGCCGGACCAGAGTTTGCGCTGGGCATTGTTGTATTGCATGCCGTAGACCAGCTTCCCTTTGCCGCCGCGATAGATGTTGTACCAGAAGCCGACCGTCTCGTTCATAATCGCGCGAGTGTCGTTGGCGCATTTGGAAGCGGCTCCAGGGACATAAGGAGAACTCTTGGGGACCGTTTCGGTTTCACATCCGCTGTTATCGAATGCAGGGGAGCCGTAACCGACAGGCTTGCCAGCCGCATCGAAATAGGCTGCGCGTCCGGCATAGTCACCGCCGTAATACTCGTAAAGGTCCCATTTGCCCGGATGAAGTTCTGCGGAAGCCAGGGCAACAACGTTGTGCAGAGGCGCGAGCGTTCCATCCGGATGCACCGTGCTGTCCGGCAGGCCGCCTGCCCCATACCTTCCGACACTCTGACCATACAAGCCACGGACGCCGATGTTGTAAAGATTTTTGTGGAACGGCAGCCACGCGGCTCCTTCGACTCCGCCTGCCACCTTGTCCGAGTTATATGCGCCGGTCGCCTTTTTCGCGGCAGCGTCGGGATATACCCGGTCGCGCAGAAAGGTTGCAATTCCGCCGATCTCATAATGGCCGAAGCCCGGCTCAAAGGCGACTTTGGCAATCACATCCGGCGCCATATTGATCGAGTAATTCGTTGCAGGGTTCAGCAGACCGCCGGGGTTGCCCGCCGTGCCAAGCACAAAGTTATTGCTGAAGCCCTGGCCGCCGAACGTCGTCTGCGGATTTTCCAAAGCGATACCGGCGAACACCTTCTTGTCGAACATGTTCTTGTAAACGCGAAACCCGTACTGCCGCGCCCAGATGAAGCCTGGAACGTACTGAGGATCGATCGTGAACGGGATGGCTTCATAACGATTCTCCATCCCTATCGTGGTGAGAGTCAGGAAGGACCACATCTGGCCGCCGACAACGGTCCAGCCGGAATCGTTCTGGTACCGGGCCCACATCTGCCGCTGACGCAGTGCGTAGCTGTTGCTTTCATTGTTGTTGGAAGTCGCCGCCGCAGAGAGAAAGTCAGCGTCGTAGTAGCCGCCTATGACAGCGTGAGGATACTTGCCTTCCGCAAGAAGCTGAACGCGCGACTGACGGCCGGTGGCCACAAACTCGTTCTGGTTCCCCAGCGCGGAATGGCTGAAGGGGATGGAGTTAAAGGGCGTATTGAGACCGCCGCCAGTTGCCCTCTGACGGTCCACAGTTTCAGCCGCCAGGAAGCCCCCCGGCGTCAGGAAGACATCTTTGTATTTGAGCGCGATCGGGTTCGCGTAGTTTTCCCTCATGCCCTCATCGTTCTGTCGAGTCGTCGTGATCTCCGACTTGACCTGTGCCGTATCCGCCTGCACGCCCTGCACAGCCTGCTTCAGGTCGGTGTACGCCTGATTGTTCTGGCTGGTGGTCTGCTGCACCGCCTGTGCCTGCGTCTCGGCTTTCGCCGCGGACTGTTCCGCCTGCTGCGCTGCATCCTGGGCCTGCTGCAACTGTTGGTCCCGGCTCTGGAGTTGCTGCTTTAGCTGATCGAGTTCCTCCTGCTGCTGCTGGAACTGCTTCCGCATCTCCTGAAGCTGTGCGGCAATGCCAGTGGTTCTTTTCCCGGCATGCTTTTTGACGGAGGGATTCGTAGCATTCGTCTGGGCGAATGCCATTGCACATCCCAGCACAATGGCTGCCATGCAGGTTGCCACGATCAGGGCTTTCATCTTGTTCGGTCGATAGGTCATGCGGCCTCTCACGTTTATATCTGGAAAGATCACGAAGGTTCGTCCCCTCTGCGAGATCGATCCTAGGGTCGGCGGATTGGTTACGAGATTATCCGACGAGTTGAAGGCAAGCCAGCTTTCTGGCTTGCGCCGCGATCAGTTTTACAAGGGCGCATGAACATGTGTGGAACACAAGATGAACGGGAGATGAATTTAAGGAGGAGTATAGAGGAGGATGACCCGGAAAACAGCCCAAAACTGAAAGCCGGTTTCGCGGGGAAACCGGCTTGAATGGATAAAAGAGTTCCCTTTTACGGCAGATTGCCCAGTTGATAGTTCAACGCGGCAAGCGAAAGCTGATATTCGATGCGCGCATTCACGTTTTCAATGGCCGCGCGGGTTTGCTCAAGCTGTGTATCGCTCAGCTCCACAATGGAACTGAGGCCTAGTTTATAGCGGGCCTGCGCAAGTTTCAGGGCCAGATTTGACGCTTGCAGCAGCTTCTCAGTCACTGCGATCTTTTGATAGGACGTATTCGACTGCAGCCACGCGTCCCGGACGCCCTTCACCACATTGTCGCGCAGGTCACGCAGGCTCTCCTGGTCCGCCCTGGCCCGTGCGTCTGCGGCGTGGGCCTGCGACGTATAGAGGAAGCCGTTGAAAATGTTCACCCGCAGGTTGAGACCGACCGCGCCGAACCAGTTGCTTGTGAAATAGCGATCCGTCCGAATTGGTGTAAGACCCACCACGCCGAGAGTATTGAGCGATGGCAAGAGCTGGTCCCACTCCGCGCGGCTATACTTGTTCGCGGCCTTCTGGTTGTAGTCCAGTTCGATCAAATCCGGCCGCTGCTTCAACGCGACCTGCACCAGCGCATCCTGGTCCGGCGGCGGAACAGGAATGTCCGAATCGTTGGAAACCAGCGTGTATTGCATGGGATGATCGAAGCCGAGGAGCGCGGTGAGTGTGTTCAGATTTTTTTGGAACTGGTCCTGGGCATCGAACAAAAGCAATTTCGCGCGGGCGACGTTTTCGGTGGAAAAGGCCTGGTCAATGTCCGAACGGAGCTTGTATTTGGTCAACTGGGCGATCTGCTCATCGGTGGCCTGACGAGTGTTCACCGTCTGTTGCGCCACTTTGACCATCGCCTGCGCTTCCAACGCGTCATAAAAAGCCTGGTCCGTCATCATCACGATGTCGAGCTCACTGGCGAGAGCATGCGCGTTCTGAGCCTTTTCCTGCAGCTTGGAAGATGCGATCAGGTTCGAGGTATGGCCAAAATCGAAGATTAACTGCGTCATGTCCAGACCGCCGCCGAAGTGGGTCAGCAGCCGGGTCGAGCGCAGATTGTCAAAGGTATAGCGGCTTCCGCTGTCGGCCTGTTCGCCTACAGCCCCAAAGTTCACGTGAGGCAGATAGGCGGACCGCGTCTCCCGATACACCTGATGTTGAGCGCGGGCCAGCAGGCGGCTGACGCTGATGTGCGGATTGTTCTGGATTGCAATCTGTTCCGCCTGCTGGAGCGTCAACTGCGAAGGAACCGACGTGACGCGCTTTCCCACAGTGGGTTCCTGCGAAGCGGCACGAAGGTTTTTGTCCGTGGCCAAGGTTCCGACGACCGGCGCGCCGCCAACCGTTCCCGAATCGTTGGTTTGCTGCTGGATAACTTTGGACAGCATGACTGTGGAGGGGGCATCCGCAAGGGTTTGCCCTTGCAGACTCCACCACCCGCTGCAGGAAGCCGCAACCAGCGCCCAGGTGAAAATGCGATCCTTCGTTCCCTTCGGGTGTAGCATCAAGCGCGCGCCTCCAGATTCGGCTGCTGATTGTCGTGCCGTTCGTTTTCTTCTTCATGGCCGCGATGAATCAGGAAATATACGGTTGGCACGAGAAATACCGTGACGATGCCGGAAACCGTCAGGCCTCCGAGAATGGCGCGAGCCAGCGGAGCGTACTGCTCGCTACCCGCTTCCAGACCGAGGGCCATTGGAATCATGCCGAGCGCTGTGGCAAGCGTCGTCATCATAATGGGACGCAGACGAACCTTGCAGGCCTCCGTCAGCGCCTCCTTCAGGGGCTTGCCTTCCGCACGCTGAATCCCGACGAAGTCGACGATCAGAATGCTGTCCGACACCACAATGCCGGTCATCATCAGCAATCCCATGAGCGACATGATGTTCATCGTGGTATGCGTTACCAGCAGAAACAACAACACACCGGAAACGCCAGGCGGAACGGCCATCAAGATCACGAATGGATCGGAAAAGGACGCGAACTGGGCCATCAGGACCAGATAGACCAGGATGACGGCAAGGATCAAACCGATAGCGAAGCTCTTGAACGAGGTATGCATATCGTTGATCGATCCGGCGATCGAAACGACCGTGCCGTGCGGAGGCTTGACTTGTTTGACGATTTTTTCGATCTGATCTCCGATGTGGCCCAAGTCCTCGCTTTTGGGCATGATGTAGACATCGAAAACACGGCGCAACTGATAGTGGTCCACAACGGTCGGCGTGTTGATGTACTTGACGTCTGCAACCGCTTCCAGAGGAGTGATGTTGTCATGCGGCAGCATCGAGGTCTCGGGAGCTAGATCCTTATCGGAACGCCTGGCGGCCAGCAGCGTCGAGCCGGCCCGAAGAGGAATTTCCTTGAAATCTTTGATGCTCTGGATCTGGCTGTTGTAGTACTGCACCGTCAGCATATAGTTGTTGCCGGATTTTGGATCGATCCAGTAACTCGGCGCAATCATTCCGTTCGACGTGAGCGCGGTAATCACGCCGTCCACCACGTTCTTTTCTGTCAACCCCAGGATAGCGGCGCGTTGGCGGCTCACTCTCAGCTCCAGGCCGGGGTAATCCAGGTTCTGGGGAATCAAGACGTCGCTCACGTTTTTCATTCCGCGAATCTTTCCGGCGATCTGCTGTGCAATATCGTCGCCATCCTTGAAGTTCATAGTGCTCACCCGAATGTCGAAGGGAGCGGGTTTGCCCTGATTGATGATGGAATCCACCAGTCCCCCGGCCTGGAAATAGGTTTGCACCTCGGGCACTTCGCGGCGGAGACGCCTGCGTACCATGGCCATGTAGGCATAACTGCCGATCTTGTGGTCTTCTTTCAGGCTGACCTGAATCACCCCATTGTCCATGGCTGTGTTGCTGGTGTAGATCGCGGAAAGATCGGGATAGACACCGATGTTGGAAACGATCATGTTGAAGTCGTCTGGCCGAACCACCTGCCGCACAATATTTTCAATTCGATTGAAATATTGATCGGTCAGCTCCAGCCGGGTTCCCGAGGGAGCTTTGACCGTAATCTGAAACTGCCCAGGATCGGTCCGAGGGAAAAAGGCCACCCCCAGAAACGGATACAGCGCCAGGCTGCAGACTACGAAGACCATGAAACCGATGGTGACCAGAACAGGGCTTTCCAATGAGCGGTGAATCGCATGGTCATACTTCCTCTGCACAAAATGGAAGCCATCATTGAAGCGAGCCACCACATATTGGAATGGAGTGAGATGTTTCTCTTCGTGCTTGCGCTCGGCGCCGTGTTCATCTTTCGCCGGTCCCGCAGTGTCGCGAAGTTCCTCCTCATTCCCATGCCCACCATGCCCTTCGATCGTGATGAACTTCGAGCAGAACAGCGGAACAACCGTCATCGCCACCAGATAGGAGGCCATCAGCGCCAAGACGACGCCCAGCGCGAGAGCGGTGAAAAGATATTTGCTGACGCCGGTGAGCAGGATGACTGGGAAGAACACAATGGAGGTGGAGACACTGGCCGCCAGCACGGCCAATTGCACTTCTTTACCGCCCTGCTCGGAGGCCACTGCAGGCGGCTCGCCCATTTCCATGTGGCGGAAGATATTCTCCAGCACCACGACTGAGTTGTCGATCAGGCGCGAAAGCGCCAAAGCGATCCCTCCCAGCACCATGGTGTTGATCGTGTTGCCGGTCGCGTTCAGAAGAAGAAAGGCGGCAAGCGTGGAGATTGGAATGGACAGCATGACCGCGACCGTCGCGCGGACATTGCCAAGGAACAGCAAAATCATCAAAGCCGTCAGAACAAGGCCGATGCCGCCTTCCCGGATGACGTTATCCACCGCCATTTTGACGAAAACGGACTGGTCGAAAACCACTTTCGCCTTCAGTTGAGGCGGAACGTCCAGAAGACGCTTCACACGCTTGCGGATGCCGTTCACGATGGTGATCGTATTGCTGTCGCCACCCTGCTTGAAGATTGGCAGATAAACCGAGTGCTCTCCATCCACCCGGACAATGTTGTATTGAAGCTGTCCGCCATCTTCCGCGTGGCCAACATCCCCTACCAGAACCGAGGAGTTGCCCTTTGTCTTCAGCGGAATGTTATTGGCATCTCTCGGGCGAACCATCTGGCTGTTTGCATAGATGTTGTAGTCCTTGGGTCCAATACGAACGTCGCCAGCTGGAAGAATCAGGTTGGAGTCGTTTACGGCCTTGTACACGTCGTTCACGCTCAAGCCGTTGGACTCCATCTTGAGTGGGTCCACGTAGACCATGACCTGCCGGTACGTACCGCCATAGGGCTGCGGTACGGATGCACCCTTGACGTTGGCCACCTGGTCGCGAATCTCGAACATCGCGTAGTCTTTCAGCTGAATCTCATTCAGGCCTTGCCCCTCAACGGTGATCATGCAAACCGGCAGGTTTGCCGCGTTGAAGGAGAGTACAACCGGAGGGAACGTACCCGGCGGCAAACGGCGCAAATCGGCCATCGCGAGATTCGAGATGTTGCTGACATCGGCATTCGGATCCGTACCTGGGGTAAAGTACACCTTAATCAGGCTGACCCCGGTCATCGAGCGAGACTCAATGTGCTCGATGTTGCTGCCCAGCGTAAAAAAGCGCTCAAACGTGTTGGTGATGTCAGCTTCAATCTGCTGGGGCGGCATGCCCGCATAGAATGTAGCGACGACCACCACAGGAATTTTGACTGCGGGAAACAGGTCCACCGGCATGCTCAGCATGTTCACCGTTCCAACTACCACGATGAACATGCAGGCCATCAAAATGAAAAATGGGTAGCGAATCGCGAAAGACGACATTTAATTCTGTACTCCCTGGCGCGGCAGTGAGCGCTGGCTCTTTGTCTCGGCCTTCCGCGTCTTCGAGGTCTGGATGAAATTGGTAAGGTCGATATCGACGGGGCTGGGCGTTACCTGCTGCCCGGGCTGATAGTTGAGTTGATTGCCTACGATCACCCGCTCGCCGACTTTCACACCCCGATTGATCTCGTAGAAGTTCGCACCTTGTATCCCGAGCACGACAGGCCTCTTCACGACGTGGTTTGTTTGGTCCACGACCAGCACATAAGGCTCGTCACCCTCCACAATCGCATCGATCGGCACGACCATCGCGTTGGTGTTGTGTTTCAGCGGGAAGGTAGTGTTGGCATACATGCCGGGAGAAAGATGCAGATCTTTGTTCGGAATGTCGACCTCAGTCAGCATCGTGCGGGTATTTCGGTCCATCGAGCGCGTGAACCGGACGATGGTGGTATGGATCACCTGGCCCGTCGCTTGTACCTGCACAATGGCAGGACCGCCCAGGTGCATAAAGTTAGAGTCCGACTCAGGCACCGGCATACGTAAACGCAAAAGGCCGCTCTGAGCCAGGCGGACGATGGGCATGGCGCTCTTGCTTTCGTCGGTGCCCGCTGCAATCAGCGCCCCGGTATCGGCGTAGCGGAAGGTGACCACTCCGTCAAAAGGCGCCCGGACATACGAATATTCCTGCAGCGCCTGGTAATGCTGCAGCGTGGAAGTGTCCTCGCTCTCCTTTTGCTTGGCCGCTGCATAGGCCGACTTCGCGGCATCGATTCTCGCTTCCGTGGAGAGATCGGTCGCCTGGCGGTCATCCAGCTCCTGCTGGGCAATCAGGCCGGGCAACTTTTTCGCGGCGTTGCTCAGGCGGGTGTAGTCCAGGTGGGCCGCGGAATGGATGGCGACAGCCCGGGAGACATCGTGGCCAGTGCGTTCAATTTCCGCCCGGTCCCGGACGACAGCGGCCTGCGCCGCCTGCACCTGCGCGTTCAATTCGGGAATTTCCAGAATGGCCATGACTTCGCCGGTATGCACCTTGTCGCCGATATCGACGAAGATGTTTTTCACGTAGCCCGAAACTTTGGCGTGCACCAAAATGTCTTGATACGCCTGGAACACTCCCGGCACAGTCACCGAGGTTTCCGCAGGTTCCTTTTGGACCGTTGCGACCGCGGCGGCAAGCGGTTCATTTTCGGCCGCGTGGGCAGCGTCCTTGTTTTCTTTACCGGACCTGTCCCGCAGAACCAAAAGGGCGGCAATCGCCACCACGACGAGGATTACAACAACTAGGGTGCGCTTAGACATTCTCATGGAAAGACGTTCCTGACCGTGCCGGTGGGCATAGTGTTGAGAAACCGTAATCTCCTGCCACGCAGAAAACCAGAAATACATTCCTGGAAAGCGTTACAAACTGGCAATGGCAAACATCGGGCTACGCGGAGAAAGGCAGACAGGGAGGCGGCAAGAAAAAGAAATAATTCAGATCGGGTCCGAGGCGGTCGTCGCCAGAGGCGCGCGGCCGGCTGCGAAGCGCGAGCGCGTCCGGCAATCCACAGCAGCCGGAGCTCACCACGAGAAATGCCAGAAACAGAACCATCAGGTTCGCCGCATCCGGTACTTCCATCGCTGCCGTGGTTGGCAGAGACATCCGGTTGCGCTCGGTCAGACACATTTGGGCAGCAGGTCCATGGCTGCCAACCGGCTGCATTGACTCATATTGCGCCACCCGCCGGTGTAGCGCCCACGTAAACACCGCCAGCAACAAAACGAACAAAAACACGCTAAACCCGCTCCAGTATGCGCGGGGCGCTTGTCCAGTTTGCAGGGGGTGAGTCAATTGCTTCGATCGTGCCTGTTTCATCGGTGTTTTAGAAGAACGTGGTCAAGGCTGTAGTGAACAGGGGGACAACAGGTACATTATCATTTGTTTGGGTTCAGAGCCTGGAGCGAAAGCAGTCCGTCCTTGCCTGAAGATTATCTTACCGCATGCAGGTCCATCGGACCTGTATCTGCCCGGTTCCATCCAGTTTACCGTTGCCGCTTTTCCCATCTATATCTGGCAACACGTGGGTTGGACGCAGAACTCACAAAAACGTCAGCATGACTTAAATGGTTAGCGCCCGGCCGGCACGAAACCGGCTTCTGGAGACCTGCTGAAGACCGCCCTTGGAACCTGGCCAGCAGGAAAACAGTTATAAAGTAATAACAAGCAGATGGGTGCGTCGCTTACCAGTCGCAATTCGCAAAGCCGGAAGCCGCTCACGCCGGTCGAGCGAAGTCAGCGCCGTCGATTGATCCTGCAGGACGGTCTTGCTCTGCTGGGCCTGACGGCAATCACCATCTGCATTGCTGTCTTGACCTATTTTTTCTTCAACTCTTTCCGCGAACATCGCCGGGTGCTTGAAAAGCGCTGGTACGCCCGGGGCCAGAAAGCCCTTGCCAGCGGCCATCCGGCCGATGCCGTGCAAGACTTTCGATCCGCGCTCTCTCTATCGACGGCCAACGTCAGCTATGAAATGTCTCTGGCGGAAGCCCTGGCCGCCGCAGGCAGGACGGACGAGGCTTACGCGTATTTTTCAACCCTGCATGAAGCAGAGCCCGGCGATGGCTTCCTGAACCTTCAATTGGCGCGCCTGGAAGTGCGCCGGAACAATCCATCCGCGGCGATCGATTTTTACCGGTCGGCCCTCAATGGGGCCTGGCGGGGCCATGGTACGGCACGGCGCCTGGACATCCGTCTGGAACTGGCGAAGTATCTGCTTTCGCTCGGCAAGACAAATGAGGCACAGGGAGAACTGCTGACCGCCGAGGGAAACTCGCTCGACAATCCCGCGGCGCTATATTCCATCGCGCAGTTATTGAGGCAAGCGGATGATCCTTCGGACGCGTGGACCGCGTATCAGCGTGTGGCGCGTCACCCAAGTGCGGACCGCGGACTGGTCCTGCAGGCGCTGCTTGGGGAAGCAGAGGTCGCAACCTCCATGGGTCAGTACAAACGCGCGGCGCTGGCTCTCGACCGCTACATGGCGAGGCAGCGCCTGCACCCCTTCCCGACTCCTCCGGAACAGAAAAAACAGGTCGCTGCGGAACTCACGAGGTTGCAGCGCATGCTTCAGCTGATTCCCTTTTATGGTTTGCAGCCCAAACAGCGGGCTCGACGCATCCTGATGGAAGCAGCCATCGCTCACCAGCGTTTTCTGGATTGCGCCTCCCAGATTCATCTGGCTCCGGCAGCAGCGCCAGCTAGCCAACCGCCGAACCGTCCAGCTTCGGCGCAAAGTCAGCCAAGTCCGGGGCAGCAGCCAGCGCAACCGGGTACTCCACCTCCGGATCCCACCGGCATGTCCGCCCTTGGGCTGAAGTGGCAGCAGTTAGGCTCGTTCGACGCTCCCGCCCTGGGTGGAAATGCGGATCTTGAGCAGAACCTGGTTGATCTGATCGATCAGACAGAAATTGTGACGGCAAAGGTTTGCGGCCCCCCAACAGGCGACGACGCACTGCTCCTCCAACTCGCGCAGGTTCCGGACAAGACAGAGTGAGTCGAACGTGATCGAGACGAAGATCAAAACAATGTCTGAAGATGTGCCATCTCCCTCGGCGGCGCTGGCGCAGGCGAAAGGCCCATCGCTTGCCGCCGCCCTGACCGAGGCGGACATGCACCGCATCGCTCCGACACGCGGAGACAGGCTCTTCCTGGTTCTCTCGATCTTCATCGGCGGGCTCTCGGGCCTTCTCGTTGTATGTTTTCGCATCTCGATCGACTGGCTACGTGTCCTCTTGCTCGGTTCGGTCCCTCATCCCGGCCAATACCGCCTGCTGTTCGCGCCCATGCTGGTGGGCTTGCTAGTCGGCCTGCTCGTCAAGTTCTTTTTCCCGCAGGCCCGTGGCAGCGGGATCAATCAGACGAAAGCCGCTCTCTACATCTACAACGGCTACATCTCAGCGCGCACGATGATCGGCAAGTTCATGACCTCGGCAATGGCCATCGGTTCCGGACAGTCGCTCGGGCCGGAGGACCCCTCACTCCAGATCGGCGCAGGCATTGCTTCCCTCGTCGCGCGCCGCCTGCACCTTACCAGGGAGCGGCTGCGGCTATTCGCACCCGTGGGCGCAGCGGCGGGTCTGGCGGCAGCCTTCAACGCTCCCATCTCCGCGATCCTGTTCGTGATTGAAGAAGTAATCGGCGCCTGGAGCGCGGCTGTGCTGGGCTCCATCGTTTTGGCCGCTGTCTCCAGCGTAGTGGTTGCGCGCGCTTTCTGGGGTCCGCAAGCCATGTTCAGCATCCCGGCTGTTACGCTTCGCGACAATCAGGAACTTCTGGCGTATGCCGCGCTCGGTGTCGTGGGCGGCGTGGCGGCGGTGCTGTTTTCCAAGTTGCTGGGGTCCTTGCGGCCATGGCTTCGCGCTCTGCCCGAGTGGTCGCAAGTCCTGCAGCCTGCGGGCGCCGGTCTGCTGGTGGGTTGCGTAGGCTTCCTCGGTTTTCCCGAGGTCATGGGGGCCGGATATTCCACCATCGACCGCGCCATGCACGGAGAGTACCTATGGCACGTGCTGCTCGCGCTCGCCGTGCTCAAAATCCTCGCCACGACCATTTCCTTTTCCAGCGGAACCCCTGGCGGAATGTTTGCGCCGACCCTGTTCATCGGAGCGATGCTCGGCGCGTCTGTAGGGAGCTTTGAAAAGCACTTTTTTCCGCATCTGACTGGCTCCATCGGGTCCTACGCATTGGTCGGCATGGGCGTACTGTTCGCCGGTTTTTTGCGCGTACCCCTTACCAGTGTGTTCATGGTGTTTGAGGTCAGCGGCAACTACTCGATCGTTCTGCCGGTGATTCTCGCCAACACAATCGCCTATCTGCTGGCCCGGAGCATGCAGCCGGTTCCAATTTTTGAGCAGTTGACGATACAGGATGGCTTGAACCTGCCCTCAATGGAAGAGGCCCGCGAAGAAACAGCCCTGCGCATCGAGGATGCCTTGCATCCTTTTGAAAGGGAAACGTTCTCCGGAAAAGACACCCCAGCCCTGATCAGCTCGAAAACCGCGGACCAGAAGACGGACGCAATCCTGATCCGCTGTTCCGACAATCGGTGGTACGTGCTTACCCCCGGCGAGTTGACGAAGATCATTCAGTCCGGCACGGGCGTCGACGAGCCGATAGAAAATCTGCTGCCAAAGAACCGCGTTCCCTATCTGTTCCCCGACCTGCCGCTGAACGAAACGCTTGCTTATTTTCAGCGTTGGCCGGTGCTGCCGATCGTGAACCGCGCGGTTTCGGGTCTTCTGGAAGGCGTGGTCTCGCAGGCCGACGTATTGCGCTGCTATCAGGAACACGCGCATTCCAGTTGAGTCGCAGGTTCACGCGGCGCGTTCTCTTCTCGCTATCGCACCGTGTCTCCTCCCCACGCGAACTGCAGGCCGGAGCGAAAATTGAACGGCAGCGAAGGATAGCCTAGCTCCTGCTGGTAGTGCTGGCTCAGCAAATTGTCCATCACTGTGTAAGCGGAGAGGTGCCGGTTGAAACGATAGTTTCCCGTCAGTCCCAGCAGTTGATACGCAGGATCGAGATTGTGGTTGGGCAGCAACAGGCTGGTGCCACCCTTTGCATCCCGCAGAAACGTGCTGTCATCCCGCCGGCCGATAAAATTTCCTGTCATCTCGAGATACCACCGGGGCCGCGCGTAAATCGCCGAAAAGTAGCCGGAGTTTTTGGCGCGGCGAAACGGGCGCTGCCCCGCCAGCGGCGAATATGCGCCGATGGGCGTTCTGGGGTATTTCGGATTGAACGACGGAGATAAATTGTCGCTCGAAAACGACTTCTGCACATTCGCATTCAACAGCGTGTAGCCTCCACGAACATACATATGCTGGGTCACCCTGTACTCCGCGCTCGTCTCAGCTCCCTGCGCGCTGAAGCTCAGGCTGTTGATGTAGGCGCCCAGAGACGTAGTCGCGATCACATGCTCGACCGCCGCAGGCACACCAAGCTGCAGCAGGGCGGGTGCATTCACGAACTCAATCTGCCGGGAAAACTCGTTGCGATAGTAGCCGGCGTGCAGCAAGGCGCGCGTACCAAAAACGTTCTGGTCCAACCCCGCTTCATAGTTCCGGGAGACTTGCGCTCCCACTGGAGTAATCTTGTTTCTCGCGATCAGCGTCTGCCCATTCGCCAGCGTTCGGAGCACATCGTAAATGGAGCCACGCTGTTCGGCGATGGTGGGCTCCAATATACCTTGCGAATAGTTGAACCGCATCTTGGTTCCAGTCAGCAATCCCTGCAGAGTGGGCGGCGCTAGATAATAGGCGGCGCTGGCGTGGGGCGCTGGCTGAAATCCAAAGACAGAGTAGTTAGGCAGGTCAGCTCCCCCGCTATAGTAAAACCGGTTACGCAGATTGCCCGAGGTTTGCACAATGTAGTCGAAATTGCCTCGCTTGGCCGACAGCGGACGGTAGTTGTTGGCGGTGTAGCCGCGCTCGTTTTCATAACGGAAGGCGAAGAGCGCGACCATCTTATCGTTGGTTTTGTAACTGGACTGGCCGTAGAAGAAGTCCCTGCTGGTCGAGATGCCGTTAGTTCCGGGATAGCTTGTGTTGGGGCAGGAGTAAAACGCGCGTCCGCTGGCGCTGGTTCCATTCGCTCCGCGGATCGTCACCGGCAATCCTAGATATTCACGCGTGATTGGCTTTCCCTTGCTGTCGAATCCGCAATTATTCACCGCACCGGGATTGACCGTCAGCACACCCGCGGGGCCGGGATCCGTGTTCAGATCTCTCAGCCGCACCAGCCCATATTGCGCAATACTGTCGAATTTATCGCTTTGCTGGTTCTCAATGGTCGCGCTCCCGTACAGATCGTGCTCTTTCCGGTATTGCACGTCCGGAATGCCATAAAACAAAATTGCATTCGGCTCGCCGGAGGCAGCGGCAATCCGATGCACGGTAGCCCGCACCTGAGTATGCGGCGTAAGGGCGTACCCCAGATTGCCCACGGAACTGGCGTTGTGAAACGTGCTGTTCGGATAGCTGTTGGAAGTGTCAATCCGCCCGAAATCCCCGAAGTAATCGACCGCTTTGTGCGTGCCGCCGAGCGATGCCTCCTGATGGTAGGTGTTGAAATTGCCTCCATCGACGGAGTATTGCAGCAGCGGCTTTGCCGTCGTTCCCTGGCGGGTCGTCAGCGCCACCACACCGGCGGAAGCGTCCGCTCCGTACAGAGCGCTGTCCGGCCCGCGAAACACCTCCGCCTGGCTGATTCCATTACTGGCGAGGTAGGCAAAGTTCACGTTTCCACCGATGTCATTGATCGGCACGCCGTCCAGCAACACCGCCGTCGCATTGGAATTCCCACCCAGCGCAAATAAGGACGTGGCCGCACCTCGCTGTCCTTTCGTGGTGAACTGCAGCCCGCTCACCTGGCGCAGCGTGTCCTGGATATCAATCGTCCTGGGATACAGCGTCTGATCGACTACCGTGGTGGAGGCCCCAGTCTGCGTCCGTGGCGTGGGCACGCCATTTGCCGTGACCGTGATCTGTTGCTGCAGTTGGCCGAACTGCATGGGTATGTCCACAAATGCCGGATGCGAGGGAGACATGTACACCTGTGGACTGACCGTAACGTCGAATCCCGTGGCGATCACCCGGACAATGAACCGGCCCGAACTTGTGGTCCTCAATTCGTAATGGCCGCGTCCGTCGGTGTAGGCGTGGGTCGGGAGCATGATGCCCTGGACCGTCAGCAAATCCACGCGAGCATTGAAGACCCCCGCTCCCAGTGGATCTGTAACCGTGCCCTGCACCGTCGGCACAGTGGGGGCCGCCGGCGGCAACGCCAGCGCAGGAATTCCACACAACGTCCAAACGAGAGCCAGCGACGCCAGAGCGCGGCAGGCAGCGAACAATGAACTACCCATAACGGTTCGGCGAAAGTTGGAAAGCGGAGCACGAGTTCGACTCAGGTGCATGGAAATACCTTCGGATCGGTTTGCCGTGAGGGCAGCTCCTGACTCCTTTCGTAAAGGTCGAACGCCATCCCGGTCTGGGTCAGTGGCCGCAAGCATGCTGGCCTGCTCTCAAGCGAGGATTGCCGGGGACGGGTGGAGTGGCGCCGTGCTTTCCACACCCAGGGCTGATAAAAGGATATACGATCGCGATTCGCCGCCGAATCGAGCGCGAGTGAACCTGGTCCTGTCCTGCCAGGAAAGACAAAAAGAAAGCCCGCCGGAAAAGATGCGGGCCTGGGGCTGCAAGCTGGTTCGACGCGCCTGAAGAACCCTTTGCAGCTATTTCTTTATGTGGTGCGCGATGATCTGGTCTTTGATCTTTTCGTACACTCCGCTGGGCAGAATGCCCCTTGTCACCAGTTGATGCTTGGTGGTGTAAGGACGTCCGGCAATGATCTTCTTTGCGTACACGTCTCCCACGCCGGGGATCGCTTTCAACTGATCGGCTGACGCTGTGTTGATGTCGATTTTCGACATCCGTGAATGCATCGCAGACATCGCACCGGATTGCATGCTGCCGGACACCTGAGAAAACATCGAAGTTCCAGGAACCGCGGCGAAGGCAACGCCCAGCCCGAGGGCGCACAGTGCACGCATGATTCTATTGGATACCTTCATACCTACCATCCTTTGTTGGAGTGAACGGAGATGCAAGCTAGACACTAGTGAACTGAACATTACTCAGTCAAATTATGCTCGCGCGAGTGCGTACCTGGGATGCAGTCTTTTCCAATCGAAGGATGAGCCTGAAGGGTGGGGAGTAATCGTGCTGGGGAAGGCTCCTTTTGTATTTTGATTTGGAATGAGTTTAGCAGTAGCCGAGGCGGAGGGAATGTGGGAATCGGTTTTTTCGATTTCC
>DAHVZT010000089.1 GCA_027323885.1 Acidobacteriaceae bacterium | reverse complement strand
CGTTCGAGCAACACGACGGCAAGCAGAAACGCGACCGAAGAGAGGATTTTCCGCATCCATTCGCAACGGCAAACTGCTGGTGCCATCAATGTCTCTTTCAATAACGTGTTTCCATCCCTCTGGAAGATACCGGATCAATTCTTCTTGCACTTCAGGCGCGTCTACAGGGACAGCGGCAGGGAGGATCATCAGCCCAGCGTCATTCCTCTCCCAAAGACGATGAATCACCGCCGACATCAACCGCAAAACTCCGCGAGTCTTTTGGAATTTCTCCAGGCTGGCCCAGTCGTTATAGAGCCGGTCGAACAGTTCTGGATGCACCGGATAGGCGCGTTTCATCCGCTGCTCATAGTCGGCTCTGGAAACCTCGTCCGGGAACTCCTGCGGGTTTTTCCGATACTCGTCTACAAATGCGCGTATCGCTACATCGCGCTGCTTCAGAAGATCGGGATCAGTCACCGGCTGGAACAAGCGGCGGCGAACAATCTCAAAGCTCTCCTCCGCGCTGGCAGGACGCCACGAGGTTTCCACCCGCTGCATCACATTCTTTAGGCGTTCCAACGCCGCCTGTCCGCCTTCGCCGCCAATTTCCGTTTGCGAAGCCGGAATGCTGACAACGAGAAGCGCATTTTCCACGATCTTGGCGCTTTCACTCAGCGTTTGAGCAAATGTAAAGTGCGCATCAAAGTCTCCGGCAACCAGGTCATTCTTGCTGTAGAGTTGCCGGGCGTATGCGACCCATTCGTCGATCAGAATCAGGCAAGGCGAAAAAGTCTTGAGCAGGATGCGCAACTCATCGCCGGGGCTGACGCCCTTCTCATCCGCAGCGCGAACAATTTCGTAGCCCTTTTTGCCGCCTAACTGCCAGGCCATCTCACCCCACAGTGTCCGTACAACCGTGCCGTCCGGTTTCCTGTGAACATCCGCCGGAGAAATGCGGTTGCCCACCAGCACGGCCCGATGAATCGTTGGCGGCAGCGACAAACCAACTTCCGTTGCTACCGTATCCATGCCCGGCAGCGCACTGGTCTGCACGTTGCCGCAGAGGTGATAGAGCGCCAGCATGGAGTGCGTTTTGCCGCCGCCAAAGTTGGTTTGCAGCTCGACGACAGGATCGCCGCTCTGGCCTGCCAGTCTGCGCATGGTATTTTTCAGCAGCGTTTGCAGACCCTCTGTGATAAATGTCCTGCGGTAGAACTCGACAGGATTCTTATATTCCTCGGCTCCCTCGCCCAGATACACCTGCCACAAATCCGCGGCGAACTCGGCCTGCATGTAGCGTCCGCTGGCTACATCTGGATGCGGCACGGCAATCTCACGCCACGGGCGAAGCCCTCCGGCTGGCCGACCTTCCACAGGGGTCGCCGCTTCTTTGCGCTGCTCGCGGCGCACTTGCTCCTCATATTTCAGCCGAAGCAGTTCCGCCTTCAGCGTTTCCGCTTCTCCGGCTCCCAGTGCGCTCACAGACTTCAGCAGTAACGAAACCGAGTCCAGTGCGCGGTAGGCTTCATCTGTCGAGAATGGCTTCTGGTGCGCGTGCTTGTTCCGTACCTGGATCAGTTCATTGACCAGCGTGCGCTC
>DAHVZT010000087.1 GCA_027323885.1 Acidobacteriaceae bacterium | reverse complement strand
TCATAATTCCGATTCAACATGCTGGTCTATGTCTGATAACATGTATTCTGTAAAGTAAAGCACGGAATGGATCAGAGCAGATGAAAAACCTAATCTATTGCTTTTGATGTTCCCTGTAAATGCTTGAGTACGTATGCCTCCAGTGCGCTGGCATCGCGTGGTGCTCGTACTTTGGCGTCGTTGTCAAAATACACAAATACATCCCGCCGCACGCGTGGCCTAGGATGGGTCCCGCTCGCGTAATCTCCATCCACGGAGTCCGCGCCACAGGCCCAGGCGACAACGCGATTCCCCCACTCCGCGATCGACTTCTCGTCGTACCCACTGGTATAGAGCTGTTCTGAGCCGTGCAGCCTGCAATAGACGAAGTCGGATGTTACGTCCATCAGACGTGGCCACTCCACCGCATCCGCACACACCAGGGCTATCTTGTACTTCCTGAGCAGCGCGATGAACTCGGGATTGACAAAGCTGGAATGCCGTATCTCAATCGCGTGCCTGATCGGCCTTTTCTTATCGGTTTTCGTAAAGCATCGGCCGGCGGTGAGGCGGTCATGACCCTGCGCCAGGAAAGCCGCCGCTTCGGTATCCTTCGGCAGTTTCTGAAAAAAATCTTCCAGAAGTTCCCTGGAATACTTGAAATTAGGCGGAAACTGCCACAAGATCGGTCCCAGTTTCGGCCCCAGCTTCAGCAGGCCGGCAGCAAAAAAGTTGGCCAGCGGTGCTTCGATCTTGCGCAGTCTCCGAACATGTGTGATGTAGCGCGAGGCCTTGACCGAAAAGACAAAGTCGTCCGGCGTCCTTTCTGCCCAGGATTGAAAGCTGGATGGGCGCTGCAGCGAATAGAACGTTCCGTTGATTTCAATGGTCCGGAAGGTGCTGGCCGCAAACTCAAGCTCCCGCTTGTGTGGCAGCTTGGGCGGAAAGAAAACACCGCGCCACGGTTTGTAGGTCCAGCCGGAAATCCCAATCCGCACCTTGCCTGGGGCCGCCATTATTACCCAATGTGAGACTTACCGCATGATGACGGAGGCCCGGTGAGAGGCGATCACGTTCTCGATGGCGTCTTCCCGTGCTCTTGCGTCATCTGGCAAATGAATGTCCTGCAGAAGCTGCCAGCGCTCGGAAAGGACCACGGTTTCGTCCTGCGCCAGCAAACTTAAGGGGCCCAAAAACTCCGTTTCCATGTAAGGACCGGCGACGTACGCCTCGTTGTTGGATCCAAGATCCGGATAAGTGGCATTTGGATCGAAGCGAAAACTCTTGATCAGCAGGGTGTCGCCATTGTGATATCCGCACCAGCCCTGCTTATTGCAAATGCCGATCTTTTGTGGTGAAGAACGCGCGTCATCTCCGCGAACGATGAAATAGCGGCTGCCGAGCGCAAGCCGGGGATCCTGCAGGTCGGTGAAATACCAAAGTGTTAACGGCTGGGCAGGAACGACGCAATCGTCATGCGAGCGAAAGGGTTCGCGCGGCAAAATGATGGTGCCTCCGCGATGGATCGTGATCGACCAGGGAGCGATCTGGATTGTCCAGCCGTTGCAATTGGTAATCGCGTGTTCGACTTCGACAGAAGTTCCCCGCTCGGCCAGACGGATTGTGATTTGTTTTCGTAAACCGGCTGCGTCCATTGGCGCGGTCAGTCGCAGGGTGCGATCGCCTTCCGACTGAAACTGGATGGGTACGTTGTCCGGCGCGTAGGACGTGCTCATGTTTTCCGGCGCCGCCCAGAGACGATGGCCACCATAAGGTTTCCAATCCCCAACCGGGGAGTGCGTGACGAGTTCAGGAAACTCGCCGAACAAGTTGGATTTTCCAGGAAAACCGTAGCGGAGGATACGCGGACCCACGTCTGTGCTGACGATAAGCTCCACGTCCCCATTGGCCATGTGGAGACAATTCGACAATCCAAGATACTTCAGTCGCTGGCTCATTCTGAACGATTATAGTGCGATAGCCCCGCGCGGCCGGAATATGCAATATCCGGCCTTGCAGAAAGTTTTCCGGAATAGTCGAGTGAATGGTCTAGCTTACTTTGCTGTCGCGGAAGGCGCGAATGATGTCGTGCGATCGGTTGATGTGCTCCTGCTGCCGCCGCAGCAGATCGATCACAGTTCCCGGCAAGCTTTCCTGGAGCGCTTCCGCATACTTGCGTTTCGCTTCATCCTCGCCCTGCTCCGCGGTCTCGAGCAACGTGTGGTCGCCGCCGCCCAGCTTGGATTTTAGCTCCGCCCAGACACGATGCACCGTGCCGGACGCGGTGCCGGTTTCATGCACGTCGGGGACGCCTAGCCGATGCAGCTCGTTGGTAAGCTCGGCTGCGAAGTTGGCGCGGACTTGCGTCTCTTCCAGACAGAAGCGCTTGGCCGCTTCATTCTTCAGTTCGCTCCCGATCGTCGCCAGTCCCTGCTGGCCATCATGCAGCACCTGGATAACGGACCTTACCACCTTGATGGTGTTTTCATTATTGGACAAGTTGTCTTACCTCAGCATTTTAGGATGTAAGACTTCGACCATCTGTTGTATACGGCGCAGGAACGAGCAAGGCCATTGCTGTTCGGTTGCGGTCCAAGGGGGATCTCCGGGAAAAAGGCATCCTCCATCCGGTTATACTAGGGAGGATTCTCCCCTTTCATGTCTTTTCTGAAATCTCTCTCTGCCAATCCGATGCCTGCAGCTTTCCGTGGTCAGAATCTGCTGATCGACGCGGACGACACGCTGTGGGAGAACAATATCTATTTTGAACAGGCGATCGCCGCTTTCATCGAGCACCTAAACCACCACCACTACTCGCCCGCAGAGGTGCGCTCGTTTCTCAATGAGGTCGAGCGGCAAAGCGTTTTGGAGCATGGCTACGGCCTCCATAGCTTTCGACGTTCGCTGTTGCGTTGTTTTGAATCGCTAAGCGCCGATCCGTTGACCCCGGCGCGCGAACAGGAGATTCTCCGCTTTACCGGAGTTGTGGAGGACCATGTCATCCAGCTACTGCCCGGCGTGGCAGAAACGCTGCCTCAATTGGCGGCAGAGCACCGGCTCTTTTTGATGACCAAAGGGAATTTTCTGGAGCAGACTTCCAAGCTGAAGCGCTCAGGGCTTGAAGAATACTTTTCAGGCGTTGAAATCACGTTGGAGAAATCAGCCGCGGCTTATCGGGCGGTCATCGAGAAATTTCAATTGTCCGCGGGAAGTACGTGGATGATCGGCAACGGCCCCCGGTCGGACATAAACCCGGCCTTGGAAGCTGGGCTGAACGCAGTGTTTGTTCCCCATGCCCACACCTGGGTCTTGGAACACGATGAAATCCAGGCTGTGCCTGCTGGACAAGTCTGCCTGCAAGCCGGGGGATTTGCCGATTTGCGCGACCTGTTCTGCTATCGAAATCACGCGGCGCCGATGGTATAGTAAGCGTTAGCGTCTCCAGAAAAGATCGATGCGGAAGTGGTGAAATGGCAGACACACCATCTTGAGGGGGTGGCGCCGCAAGGCATGGGGGTTCAAGTCCCCCCTTCCGCACCAGATTCAGCTCCTGATGGATTTCCGCGCTGCATCTCCCAATAGCTCGACCCGAAAGTGACTGCAATGATCGCATTCCTGACAGTGATTCACGTATTGGTTTGTTTCGTTCTCATCGGCATCATCCTGCTGCAACCGGGTAAAGGAGCTGACCTGGCCGGTGCGTTCGGCGGACAGGGCTCACAGACGGCTTTCGGACCTCGTGGAACAGCCAACCTGCTGACCAAGGCCACAACCTGGGCCGCGATTCTGTTTGCGATCACCTCGGTTTCGCTGACCGTCCTCATCGCGCGGCGGGGCAATGGAACGTCCGTTCTGCACGGAATGCAGTCGGCTCCAACCCACTCGGCTCCCGCTCCTCGCAAGTAGTTCGATCATGAGTCGTGCAAGCGGGTCACTGGCATGATCCATGAAATCCTCGCTGTGGGACCGCTGGCCTGCAACTGCAGCATTCTTGCGGATGAACAAGCGCGCCGCGCCACTGTCGTTGACCCGGGCGAAGACGTTGACAAAATTCTGGAAGTGCTCGCGCGGCATAAGCTGACGATCGAGCAGATTGTAATCACCCACGCACATATCGATCATGTCGGAGGCGCAGTCCGGCTGAAACGGCTCTCCAACGCCCCCATTTTCATGAACCAGCTCGATCTGCCTCTGCTCAAAATGATGGACATGCAGGCCGCTTGGCTCGGCGTGCCAACCCCGGAGGTAAGCGCCCCCGATGTGGATGCCCGCGATGGACTCGGTCTGAAAATCGCAGAGGAGGGTGCCGACATTCTGCACACGCCCGGCCATACGGAAGGCAGCATCTGCATTCATCTGCCGAACTCCCGGTTATTACTTGCAGGCGACACGCTTTTCGCTGGCTCGATCGGACGCACTGACCTTCCCGGAGGCGACATGCGGAAAATCCTGCGCTCACTCAGAGAACGCCTGCTCGTCTTGCCCGACTCGACCCGCGTGGTTCCCGGACACGGCGTCAGCACCAATATTGGCGTGGAGCGCGAGACCAATCCTTTTCTGACAAGCCGCTGAGCGGTTGCTCTCCCCGGCTCCCAGGAATTTTCACTCAAAAAATCGTACAAGCCGGCGCGCGCCTTCCAGGAACTCTTCCGTGGGCGGAAGCAGGCTGATCACCAACCACCCGTCACCATGGAATCCATAGAAATATCCCGGATGCACAACGACGCGCTGCTCCTGCATGAGCCGCGCAGCCAGTTCTTCACCGCCTGTCAGCGATGGCACCCGAAGCACCACATACCAACCTCCCTGCACTCCTAATCGGGAGAGCAGCGGTGCATGGGCGAGCAAGCGATCGAGCGCGTCGAGATTGCTGCCCACACGTGCCAGAATCTGCTGCTGCACGCCGCCGCGTTGCCCCAACAGAAACGGTAAGGCATGCTGTACGGGCGCATTCAACGAGAGGAAAGTATCGGCGATGATTTCCAGGCGCGACGTTGTCTCCTGAAGAAGCGGGTCCGGGCCGAAGATCGCGAGCCACGCTACTTTCATTTGCGGCAAGCCGGCGGCCTTGCTCAGGCCGCTCAAAACATAGGTGAGTACCGGGTGTTCGCCGGAGGCGAAGCTGCAAGTCTGAACTGCAGGGACCGGAGCATCCTGCCGATACTCCAAAAAAACTTCATCGACAATGAGCGCCAGCCCATGCCTCAGGCAAATCTGCTCGAGCGCTTCCCTTTCCTGCCCGGACGTATAGTGACCGGTCGGATTGTTGGGATGGACCAGAACAACGGCCCGCGTCTGCCGCGTGATGCGTGTTTCCAACGCAGCCAGATCGATGTGCCAACCGTGATCGTAAAACAGCGGATACGGAATAACGCGAACATCATCCAGGTCGGCAAGAAACTCGAACAGAGGATAGCTGGGCTGTGCAATCAGAACTTCTTCGCCGGGATTGCAATGCAGCCGAAAAAGGTAGCTGTAGGCTTCACTCGTGCTGGTAGTCAGAAAGACGCGCTCGGGCAAGAGCTGCGCGCCGGCGACTTCCTCGTAGTAGAGCGTTACCGCAGCGCGGGCTTGTGGTATGCCCTGCGGATCGGGAGAGTATTCCAGACATTCTGGCCGGCTCAATTCCCGCAGAATTCCAATGCTGTCGTAGTGGAACCCGCAGGTCGTCGGGTTCGATGCAGTCAGGTCGAAATAAGGTGCGCCATCTGTGCGCAGCGCGTGGAGCGTGTCCGCATACCTTGTGCGCTCCACGTTCCACCGGGTGCGCGAAGAAAACTGCACAGGTGCGCTCACCCGGCGATTTTACTTGAGCCGGATGCGATTTTATCTGGCTTTGATGGAAACAAACTTTCTTCCCTCGTATAAACGATAGCTGCCCGGATTTTTGCCCGGCAAAATCGCGAGTGGCCGCGGGCGAGCGAGCCCCGCATCCGTCTGCGATGGAACGCGCAGAAGGTCGTGGGCTCCGATATCCATCACAACGAAATTATCGTCGCTGAGCATTCCGAAGCCGTACGCGCCTGGGGGAAGAGTCTTCCCCTCGATCACCAATGGCACTTCGCTCAGGATATAACCCTGATATTTCTGCCGGATTCCGCTGGAGTATCCGGAACTGTCCACCAGCGCGGTGAGCATCATCGTGCCGTCGGGAAAGCGCAGGCCGTAGCTGTTCCGCAATTGCACGCTGGCAGTCTGTCCACGAAAAAAAACATTGCTTGGAATTACGCGCGTCAGGTCCTCCGGCGCCAAAATTTTCGTCTGTCCGGCAGAAGGCGTTTGAGCAGATACAGTGGACAGAACGAGCGCAAGGCATGGAATCGCGAACGCAGGGAGGATGCGACGGAACATGGCAAAAATTTGCGTCATGCACAATATTTTGCGCCAAAAACGATCCCTGCGTGGAAAAGATTTTTAGGCCATCGGCAGGATGCAAAGGCGGGTACGCTGTTCGCGCGAGAAGTGGCTGCCCCTCAGGGATTCGAACCCCAATATGCTGGTTCAGAGCCAGCTGTCCTACCATTGAACGAAGGGGCAGTGCGATGACGCGAAAGGTAAAAACTGCGTCCTTACTGACTATATTGGCAGTGCGCTTTCCGGTCAATCTGCGCCATTCAGCAGGGCGAGAAGCGCTTGGGGCAAGGATTCATGTTGGGTGGAATGAGGAGGAGACAAAAGCCGCGCGGACTCTCGTGTCCTCCTCACCTGAATCAAGCTGGATCAGAAGCTGAACCGAGCCTGGAGCTGAACAGTTCGGCTGCCAAGCGCTGCGCCAGGGCCGCCTGTATTGGGAAGGCCGAAATGTGAATTGACCTGGGTCACCGTGCCATCGGGTGCCGCGGACCCAAGGACGTCATCCATGTTCCCGCCATCGACGTTGACCTTGTTGAACAGGTTGTACACGTCCGCCCGAACTTCAAGAGCCGCCGCGTTCCCCAGGACTCGCGTATTGGGAAATCCGAAGGCTTTGGCCAGGGTTGCGTCCAAATCCTGATATCCCGGCCCGGTAAGGCTGTTGCGATGAATGCCCGGAGCTGGAGCGGGTGCAACGGCTGGAAACGTAGGTCCCTGTACATACTTGGGAGCGACGAAATACCGTGTGGCGTTGCCGCCGTAATTCGGGTTGATCGCTCCCATAAAGACGGAATTGTTCGTCTTGGATCCAAAACCCCCAATCACGGCTGCTGGACGAAGTTCTCCGTATCCGCTGCCCTGGTAGTAAGGCCCTGTAGTGTTGTACACGGGGTTGAAGGGGAAGCCGCTGTGGATGTTCAGAATGCCACTCAATGACCAGCCGCCCGCAATCTTCTCCGCCCAGCTGTGCGCACCGTGGAAAAATACAGGCTCCCACAATCCGAAAAACTTGAAGGCATTCTGCACATCGTAGTCCGACCGGCCATATGCGGCCTGTGGGTCGTATGGATAAGGATCCTCCTCATAAGGTCCTGAGTTTTCATCCATCGCCTTTGCCCATGAATATTGCGCTTGCGCGTTGAAGTTATGAGCAAAGTTATGTCGCAGCGTAGCTACCATCGCGTTGTAGTTGCTTGACCCAGAGTTTGCGTAGTAGTCGACAAAGTTTGCTTTGGGATTGATGGGCGCCCCGCGTCCAATCGCAATTGCGTTAAAGTTCGATTGCACAAGCAAATGCCGCGTCTGGCTGCCCAGGTAGCCGATGGTCGCTACAGACTCGTAAGGCAATTGCCGCTCTACTTCAAGTGAGTAGTGGTAGGTCGCAATCGTCTTAGGAGCGGGTTCGAACCCGGTCACAGAGATCGCCTGCGTGCCGGTCGGCAGATTGCCCGGCCCGAATTTCGTGATTGCCGCCGGATTGGGAGCGAAGCCAAAAAGAGAATGCACGTTCGGGGCCGTCTCGTAAAGAATTCCGTTGCCTGCACAAGTCGGATTCGTGGTGTACGGATAGGGACATGTGAAATTGGCATTGACTGCGTTTGGCGGGTTGCCAATCAGGTTCGCAAGAATCGCAATTTCGTTCTGGTTGTAGTTGATCCCGACTCCGCCGCGGACGACGGACTTTCCACTGGACTCTTTCGGCTGCCACGCAAAGCCGAACTGAGGACCGAAGTTTGTTTTCTGCGGCGAATAGATGTGACCGCCCACTCGAATATGCATCCCCGGCAGAGCGTCCCGCCCTGGGCCGAAGCGAAGGACGTCCAGATTGTTCTCTTTGGAATACATCGCTCCAAAATAAGACCAGCGGAGACCCATGTTGAGCGTTAGGTTGGGAAGTACCTTGTAATCGTCCTGCACGAACACTCCCCACAGATTCACGCGGTTGTCCTGGCGATTGGCGAAAGGCACACCGGTTGCGGAGTTGAACTGACCCAATTCCTGGAATGGAGCGTCGTTGGCAAAATCCCAAAGGTTGTTGAAGTTGAAGGATGGCCGTGCAGCATATACCGGATTGTTGAGGTAATAGAGCCGGGTGAGTTCGCCGCCCGCCTTGATGTTCTGGCTGCCCAGTGTTTTCGTCAGAATGTCGCTGTAGTCATAGGTCCACTGGTCGAAGTTGCTGGGTCCCGGTGCGCCAAAAAACCGAGGCTTTGCGCTGCCCAGCGAGTTGATGTGGTCCGACGGGAGGCCAAAGGGCTCCTGCGGATTCGACGTGATTTCATTCCATCGCCATCCCGCTGCATTGGCGCGAGCCTGGTTTAGCAGCGTCGGCGAGAAGGTGTGATTCCAGATGGCGGAAAAAGCGTCGTTGATTTGGGAATGGTGCCATAGGTTCGCTGGCCGAACCGGTCCGTTGTAAAACGTATCCGTCACCGGAACCCAGTAGATGGCGAACGTAATGTGATCCTGCTGGGTCGCGTAAACATCGAGACGACCGTTGTATTGGGCCTGCGAAACAGAGCTGGGATCCACGGTGTTGAAAAGCCCGATGTCCGCAACTCCGTCCAGGCCGCCGCCCACTCCCGGTACGCCGGAGTTGCCGCCATAGGTCAGGTCCTGACGGCCCAAGGGACCCTTCAGCGGCGATCCTACGTCGAGCCCTTGCGCGGTCGTCTTGCAGTCGGCCCCTTCAGTCAACCCGATTTGGGCGCAGGTCTGTGAAATAAGGCTGTTGGAGGCAACTGCTTCGCCTGGATATGCAAGATACTTTGCGGCAATGCTTCCGGGCTTCGCCGCGGTACGATCGAAGGCCGGAGTTTCGTACCATCCCTGGGCAGTGGTGCTGGCCACTTCCGGACTGGTTTCATAATTGAAAAACGCGAAAATCTTGTTTCTCCAGAACGGGCCGCCAATGCTGCCGCCGTAATTGTTGGTGCGCTCGTCGTCCCGGTTTACGCCTTTTTGCGCGGGCGTGCTGCTGGCCGTTACGCCGGGAACATAGCCATTCCAGCGCTGGTACGCATTCAGGCCAGGGCGGGAGGCCTTAAAGAAGGCGCTGGCATGCACATCATTCGTTCCGGACTTGGAAGTCACCTCAATCTGTGCGCCCGTAAAACGTCCGTTCTCCGCGTCATAGCTATTGGAAACGATCGTAATGTCCTGGACAGAGTCTTCGCTGGGTGTGATGACCGACGTTCCGCCCCATACCGCGCTGACCGTGCTGATGCCGTCCACCGAGATGCCATTCGTCTCATACTGGCCGCCCATGGTTTGAATCTGCGGACCGTTCTCCGTTTGGAAAATACCCGATGCGCTGTTGCTCGACCCGCCAGGACCCTCATTGCCCGGCAAGTTGAATGTACCTCCGCCGCTCGCCTGTGAAGCGTCGCCGAAAGTGCCCGGCGCAAGCTGCGCCAACTGGAACACGTCGCGATTGAATGAGGGCAGATGCTGGATTTCGTTGCTCGTGACCGTCGCGCTCAGGGTCGCAGTTTCCGTGTCCAGCAGCGCCGCCTGCGCGCCATTCACGGTCACGCTCTGCGTCGCCGCGCCGAGATCCAGCTGCACGTTGACGGAGTTCGCCTGCTCCGGTCGGATCTGGACATTGTTCAGGGTCTTCTTCTTAAAACCGGGCGCATCCACGGTGAGCGTAAACCTGTCGGGCGGCAGCGCGTTGAAGGTGTAAACGCCGTTGCCCGAAGTGGTAGCCGTCAAGGTGTGGTTCGTCGAGGTGTCGGTCAGAGTGACGGTCGCGCCCGGAATCACCGCGCCCGTTTTGTCTGTCACGGCTCCCTGAATGGACGCGCGAAACTGCGCATGGGCTGCCGTCGTGACAAGCCATATACACGCGACTAACGCCGCAAAACGGCATAATTCAACCGTCTTATGATGAAGGGTTCTCGAAGTATTGGAAGATTGGGGAACGAAGATACGCATGAGGTCTCCTGAAAAGAGAGTCCGTGGGTGGACTCGTGTGCTGGGCCTTGACGACGCTCATCGTGCTGGCGCGTTCGGCGCATAGTGGTCGCGAAATTCTGCGGGCAATTGAACCGTGTATGGAAATTCAGGACGCGCAGCCCGCGTGGCTCCGTATTCCCCTCACTATAGCGCGTGGACTAGCGGAGTCAAGCTGGCCAGGCCGTCTCCCACTGAATCCTTCCAAGCGGACCATCTTTTTGGATACAGCGGGATGTCCGCCAGGCGTGCAATCCGGCTACTCCCCTGCGCGGTGAAAACCGATCCGCTGCAGCATGGAGGCAATCTCAGGATTGGCCATAAAGCTCTTCCACACCACTCCGCTGCGCCGGTTCTCGATCATGACCGCCATGGGCGCCTGGTTCAGACCCATCGTGATGCCGGAATACCAGTTCTGCTGCAGATTGAATGCGTCACGAAAACCGTAGATGCTCCAGACGCGCGCACCCAAATCGCGATAAAAGTGCTTCAGCGCAAGCATGGAAAGCTGCGGCGTATAGGCGAATGCGCTGATTGCGCCCGTGGGAGCGATCGTCCCGTCATCGATCGAGGGGGTTGGCTCGTAGGGAGAATATCCCGCCGGGCCGTCCACCGCCGTCAATCCCCAGTCCGCATCGCCATAGCCCTTCCAGTGGTCGGGATTGGCGACGCAATAGGCGTGATTGATCTGCGCCATGTGCCTGTTATTTTGAAAGTAGTTGGCGTAGCGGTCCTGCAGACCATGTGGATCGAAACCCATGTAAGAGTAGTCGGTAAAGAAAAGCGGGCCGCCGGTTCCCCGCCCGACCTCCAGCGGGATCCCGTAGTAGGTCTTCCCGTTACGATAAGGATTGCCGATGGATTCACCCACCCATCCCGTGTAGTAGGTAGCCGCGGGCACGCCATGGGTGGGAGACGCGATCGCCAGCAGATACGTGATCATCACCTCATTCCATCCCGTCAGGCGGTTGCTGATATACCACGTGTAGTCGGGTGACCAGTGCCAGTAGAGCGCGTCCCGCCGGGGCGTCGCGCGGAACCATTCCCAATCGACCCCTTCCCACAGCGACGTAATCCTTTGGTAGAGTTGCTTCTCCTGGGCGGTGTCACCCTTGAAATACTGCCGCGCCGACAGCAGGCCCTCCATCAGAAAAGATGTCTCTACCAGGTCCGCGCCATTGTCATACATGCCGAAAACCGGCAGAGCATGTCCCGTGCTGCCGCTCAAAAAGTGCGGCCACGCCCCGTGAAAACGATCTGCCCGTTGCAGGAACGCGGTTATCCGCAGAAGCCGCTCCACCGCCTGCTGGCGAGGGATGAATCCACGCTGCACGCCCACGATCAGCGCCATAACTCCGAACCCGCTGGCCCCGGTGGCGATGATGTCGTCGTTGCCCGGGGTGTTTTCCCGTGTCATGCCGGAATGGGGCTCGTCCGCTTCCCAGTAGTACCGAAAGGACGCCTCCTGCACCATGGTTAGCAGTTGCTCATCCGTCATGGGATGGGTGGTTGCCGTCGCGGTTCCGGACATGGGCGATTCAAGGAGGCTGGAAGTTCGGGCGGTTACCCGATAGCTGGCTGTTGTATGATCGTCCCCCAAATAGTCGCAGAACCGGTTGACTCCTGCGCGCTGCACGCCCACGGCACGGTACGGGCCGCCCCTCTCCGAGCGATAGATTACATACTGCGCGATTGCGTCGTTTGCGACCGGCTGCCAGGTAATGTCAACATGCCTCTCATACGCTGTGGCGCGGATTCCACGCGGCGCCGCAGGCGCGGTCTGGCCCGGCATCGGGTCGTCCTCAATCCGGATGTCGTCCATGAGCATCGTGTGCGGCTGGGCGTCCGCGGCATTTTGCGAGAGCACAATCATCGCGGTTCGGTGAAATTCAAAGGGATGCAACGAAGCGGTCTGCAGTTCGCTGCCAGGAATGCGCAGCCTGATCCACTTGCCTGGCGGTACTCCCCGCGTGTATTTGCCCAGGCTCACCGCTTTGGTAAAGTTTCGACCGGTGTCGCGCAACGTCAGCAGAGGCATGTCCGCAGCGGCGATTCCTTTCTGCGCATACACCCACAAAAACAGGTTCTTGCCGGGGAACTCGATGTACCTGTTTCTCCATTGGTAGAGGGTCAGATCCGCCTCCCAGCTTCCCTGAGAGACCGAACGCCATTGCAGGGACAGCGCATTCGGAGCACTCACGAATCTGACGGTCTCGACCGGCAGCTTGCCATGATCGAGGGTCAGGCTGCTGAGGCCCGTCACCTTGCCCTTGCTGTAGAAATACGATCCTGGCGAATTGCTGTTTTGAAAGAAAACCTGCTGGGAATAGTTCTGGTCTGCGTGCATGGGCAGCGCGCAGGAGATCCCGACCACGGCCCAGATGCAAAGAAAACGGCAAGATGGTTTTCCGAATGGCATGAGCCGATTTTAGAGCGATTGCAGATTGCGTGGGAAAGTGCGGACTTGTAACCGTCGCCTGAGGACACGCTTCAAACATTCCGGTACGCGGTGATGTGCTCGCGATGTTCGCCGAAAAAATCGGCGGTGACGTCTTCCTCGGCCACGTCAAAGGAATCGTCCCAGAGCTTCACGAGAAAGCCAGCTTTCAACAAAGCGTCATGCAATTCTGGATTCGCATAAACGAGGTAGATTGCGCGGGGATGGGCGCGCAGAGACATACTGAGGTTTTGTAGCAGCCTGATCATGACCGGACGCGCGAACGGATGATACAGGAACAGGACGCTCGGCTCCGCGGGCCATACAAACTCCGTCGCATCGCATTGCAAGATTTCTACCCGGTTGGCCAGATTCCAGGACGCATGAAATTTCTTTTGGTTTTCCTGAGCGATGTGAGCCAGCTCCGGAGAAATTTCCAGGCCAATAAGATGATGGAAACGATACCGCTGGGCCAGCAGCAATGCCCTGCCCTTTCCGCACCCTACGTCGATAAATGTGAAGCGCTCCCACGGCAGGTTGAGCCGATCCATCGCTTTCCAGAAAACCACCGGAGAGATCGCATAATACCCGGAAGCCCAGTAGGTGTCCGGATGAGCTGACTTCAGATCTTCGCCCCAAATCAGGCCGCTGGTATCGACCCCGTGCCGGATATCAAAGGGATGTACCGCGGGCCGCGGCGGCATAAGTTGCGCTTCATCGCAGAACCGCGCCTGCAATCGCCGAAATACGACCGGGACGCGCCGGAAAGACTCGGCCAGGGTCCCAGCAACGCCACGATTGGCGATCCAGTGCCTGGTCCTGCGAACGATTGATCCGCGCATGTTGCAATCCCGAGAATGTGATTGGGCGTCTTGTGTGGAAGCAAGCAGGCTTGCCCTCAAGAGAGGCCCGGGAGACATAAGCATAGAGGAAAGCATCCATGTCAGGTGCAACATCGGAGGTTTTCATTGAGCCAGCAGGAAGCTGAGGCCGTGCAGGCTGATACGGTTCGTACGCCATCCGCCGCCATTCCCGTTCCACGCCGGACGCCGCGCAAGCACCCAACCTCAAAGGAGCGCCGAGAAATTCCCTGGGACAGCTTGTTACGCGAAGCGCGCGCCCGCTTTGGAGTCGAGCGCTTTCGACCCGGCCAGCGAGAAGCCCTTGAAGCCGTCTTCAGCCAGCGCAATGTGCTGGTGCTCATGCCCACCGGAGCGGGAAAGTCACTCTGCTACCAGTTGCCGGCATTGTTTCTGCCTAAGCCTGTGGTCGTCGTTTCGCCTTTGATCGCACTCATGCAAGACCAGCAGGAAAAAGCGCAGGACGCGGACATTGTTGTCGAGAAGATCGACTCGACGTTGAATACTACGGAGTCGGCGGAAGCTATGGATGTGGTGCAGGCCGGCATCTCGCAGTTGATCTATGTCACTCCGGAGCGATTGGAGAATCCGGAATTTCTGGCGAAGCTTGCAGAAGGCGGAGTGAGTCTGCTGGCCGTCGATGAGGCGCATTGCATTTCGCAGTGGGGCCACGACTTCAGGCCTGCGTATCTGGGATTGCGCTACGCCCGGGAGCGGCTTGGGAATCCTCCGGTCATCGCGCTGACCGCAACAGCGACAGAGAACGTGGTCCGCGACATCCTGACGGAGTTAAATGCGCAGGACGCGATTATCGTGAGCACTGGAATTGAGCGGACGAACTTGCGCCTGGCGGTCTATTCCACTGTCAACGAGGAAGCCAAGCAGATGCGGTTGAGCGAGTTGATTGCGAATCGGGAAGGGACCGGAATCGTTTACACCGCGACCGTGCGCAGCGCCGTGGCACTGCATGACTGGTTCAAAATTGAAGGGGTTCCGGTGGCGCACTATCATGGCCGGATGCCGGTGCGTGAACGCGAAAGAGTGCAGTCGGATTTCATGCAAAACAACGTAAAGGTTCTGATTGCGACCAAGGCATTTGGATTGGGCATTGACAAACCCGATATTCGCTTTGTGTATCACTACGAGTTCCCCGATTCCCTGGAAACGTATTATCAGGAAGCTGGCCGGGCAGGACGCGACGGAAAACCGGCCGACGCCGCATTGCTGTACCGGCTGGAGGACAAGCGCATCCAGAGTTTCTTCCTCGGCGGCCGGTATCCCAAAGCCGCCGAATGCAAAGCCGTTTATGACGCATTGGATTCTCCTTTGCCAGCCGTGGACGCCGCGAAAAAAAGCGGGGTCTCGCAGCGGCGCACCCAGGTCATTCTGCATTTGTTGCGCGAAGGAGAATTGGTGCGTCGAGCGCCGGGCGGCTATAGAAGAACGGAGAAGCCCTACGTGCACGCCGATGTGGAGCACCTGGTCGCGGCCTATGAGGAGCGCAGCCGTTCTGACCGAAGGCGTCTGGAGGAGATGATGCGGTACGCCCAATCCGCCCAGTGCAGGAAGCAGTTTCTGCGAGCTTATTTCAGCGAACCGGAAGGCGAGCCTTGCGGAACCTGCGATAACTGCGCTTCCGGGCTGGCTTCGGGGTCCAGTTCTTCTGCGTGCAGTGCGGTCAATGGAGAGGAAGTTATTGGCCTCACCGCATCCAGCGATCGAACTCGCGATTGAGGATTGCGTTGCGTAACGCTTCAATGTCGGGCTGCAGAGCGCGATCCGTTTTTAGCGGCGCAACCCATTGCCGCACCTGTGCCCAGGCCTCGGCAATCCTCAGCGCGGGCCTGAGTGGGCGCCGATATTCAAGGCCCTCCGCGGCGGCCATCAATTCGATCGCCAGCACCGCTTCGGCATTCTCAACGATTTGCCTCAGTTTGCAAGCAGCCGTCATTCCCATGGAAACGTGATCTTCCTTACCTCCGGACGTCGGCACGCTGTCCACGGATGCAGGGTGAGAGAGGACGCGCGCCTCCGCCAGCAGGGCCGCTGCCGCGACATGGGCGATCATGTAACCCGACGAGAGGCCAGCCTGCGGCGTAAGAAAAGGCGGCAATCCCTCGTTCAAATCCGGGTTGACGAGGCGGTCGATGCGACGCTCCGAGATGCTCATCAGGTCCGTCATTCCGATCGCCGCAAAATCCAGGACATGTGCCAGCGGAGCGCCGTGGAAATTCCCTCCGGAGAGAATCTCATCGGCATGGGTGTCCTGCATGGCGGCCTCCGCTGCGACAAAGACAAGCGGGTTGTCTGTGGCTGAGCCGGTCTCCACCTGCAGCACACGCCTCGCATAAGCGAGCCCGTCTAACACGGCTCCGTGGACTTGCGGCATGCAGCGCAGGCAATACGCGTCCTGCACGCGAGGATCATTGTTGCGATGCGATTCGCGAATCTCACTTTCGGCGAGCAAATCCCGCAGGTGGCGCGCGGCTTCGACCTGCCCCGGATGCGGCCGCGCGGCATGGATCCTGGCGTCGAACGCAACCGGAGTTCCCTTCAACGCTTCGAGCGTCATGGCTCCGGCCAGGTTCATCAGCCGTGTGACGCGCTCGGCACGAAGCAGCGCCAGGCCGCCTACCGCGGCCATGGCCTGTGTGCCGTTCAGCAACGCAAGTCCTTCCTTGGCGGCAAGCTCCAGTGGAGCAATGTCGGCAGCGGCAAGTGCTTTCGCAGCGGACACTCGCCTTCCCTGGTAAAAGACTTCGCCTTCGCCGATCAATCCGAGCGCGAGATGGGCCAGCGGCGCCAGGTCTCCGCTGGCGCCCACGGATCCGCGCGCTGGAACCACCGGGTGCACCCGCTTTTCCAGCATCGCCAGCAGTTTTTCGGCGACGATGACACGCGTGCCGCTGGTTCCCCTGGCAAGCACGTTGGCACGGAGGAGCAGCATTCCGCGAATCTCAGGTTCGCTCAGCGAGTCGCCAATCCCACAGGCATGGCTGCGGACCAGGTTGACCTGCAGAGAAACCATCTGTTCGGGCGGAATACGCACATCCGACATTTTCCCGAAGCCGGTATTGATTCCATATACAGTCGCCCCGGCGCCGAGCAGACGCTCGACCACTCCGCGCGAGGCATCCATGCGCTTCCGGGCGTCCGGATGGAGCACCACCTGGATTCCGTCGTACGCAACCGCAGCTAGCTCTTCCAGGCTAAGCGGCTGGCCATTCAATGCGATCGATCCAGAACTCAAACGTCTCCCCTTGATTACGTGCTTACGCGGTAATGAACTTCACTGAGAGAGCGCAGGCGTTCGGCGGCAACTTCCGGTGTAATGTCGCGCTGGGGCATGCCAAGCAATTCAAACCCCACCATATACTTGCGGACGGTCGCGGAGCGGAGAAGCGGCGGATAGAAATGCGCATGGAAGTGCCATTCCGGATGCGGCTGTCCATCGCTTGGGCTGGGATGCAGCCCCATGGTGTAAGGAAAGCTGGTCTGGAACAGGTTGTCGTATCGCGTCGTAACCCGCTTCAAAATATCGGCAAGACCGGCGCGCTGATTTGCCTTCATGTCTGTCAAACTGCCGGCGTGCTTCCGGCTTAGGATCATGGTTTCGAACGGCCACACCGCCCAGAACGGCACCAGAGCTGCGAATTCTTCGTTCTCGCACACGACTCGGTCCTCAAGCGACACTTCCGTGCGCAGATAATCGCACAGCATGCAGGTTTGGTGAGCCGACAGATACTCGCTTTGTGAAATCGATTCCGCCTGGGGCTCGTCCGGAACGTGGCTTGTGGCCCATATCTGGCAATGGGGATGCGGGTTGCTGGCCCCCATCATTGCGCCACGGTTCTCAAAGATCTGAACGTAGTGGATCTCCTCCCGCGCTCCAAGTTCCTCGCTCTGCGAAGCCCACGCATCCACCACCTTCACAATGTCCGGGTGAGCCATGCGCGCGAGCGTCAGATCGTGGTCGGGATGGAAACATAGAACGCGACATATCCCTTGCTCCGGCTCTGCACGGAGCAGGCCGCCGGGCGCAGTGCCACTGGCCGCCGGCTCGGAAGCGTTCGGAAGCAGCGCCGCGTAGTCGTTGTCGAAAATGAAAATGTCCTGGTATTCAGGATTCACCTGGCCGCCCGCGCGCGTGTTTCCGGGGCAGAGATAGCATTGCGGATCGTAGTGGACTGCGGACGCAGTCTCGGTCCGAGCAACTTCCCCCTGCCAGGGGCGCTGCGTGCGATGGGGAGAAACCAACAGCCATGCGCGGCGCAGCGGGTTGTAGCGCCGGTGCGGGCCGGCCGGCAATGTCAAGCGAGCCATAGATAGCGGACCTGGTCGAGCCACTCCTCATCCTACTTCAAGTCAGCCGCTCATCTCCTCAGCGGCTCATTTTCGCGATCCGCACCGTTTATGGCAGGAATCTAATCTGACCGGGAGCGCGTCTATCGAACCATGAACATCCCGGCGCGACGGCCATCCCCTTCCTTTGTGTCCAAAGCGGACGTTGAAGTTCTCTTGGAGCGAATCCGGAAGAGGGCTGGCAATCCGCTGGAGGGTATCTTTGGGCCGCGCTCGGTCAGTTGGAAGATCAATCGCCAGGCGGCAGTGTTTTTAGGAGCGGGCCGCGCGGCGCTGTTGCAGCTCGCCCACCCCTGGGTGGCCGCTGCGCTGGACCAGCACTCGACTACGCTCTCCAACCCGATAGGACGCTTTCACAGCACATTCCGCGTGATCTACACCATGGTGTTCGGCGCCAATTGTCAGGTGATTGCAGCCGCTCGCCATATGCATTCGCTGCATACCCGGATTCGTGGCGAGCTGCCCGAAGCGGCTGCGGGATATCCGGCGGGCAGCCACTATGAAGCCAACGAGCGCAATGCCCTGCGCTGGGTCTACGCCACGCTTGTGGACAGCGCGATCCTGGCGTATGACTTTGCTCTGCCGCCCCTCACGCCAGGCGAACGGGAACGCTATTTCTCTGAAAGTAAATGGATGGCCGCTCTGTTTGGCCTCGCTCCGGAAGAACTCCCGGAAGATTGGAACGCCTTCGAACTTTACAACCGCCAAATGTGGGCCTCGGACACTCTTGGCGTCACGCCAAAGTCGCGCTTTATGGCCCACCGTCTCCTTCACGGTTCGGGGTCCTGGGTGCGTCCGCCCGACTGGTACCGCTCGTTGACAGCGCTCTGGATGCCGCCCCGATTGCGAGAGGAATTCCATCTGAAGTTTGGTCCTGCAGAACAGGATGACGTCGCTCGGGTGCGAAGACGGATTCCGGCCGCATACGCTGCTCTGCCATCGCGACTCCGCCATGTGGGCGCGTATCACGAGGCGCAAGCTCGGCTCGCGGGCAATCCGCGGCCCTCATTGCTGGCGCGCGCAAGCAATCGCTTCTGGATGGGCCAGTCCCACCTGATGTTTTCCGATTGCGCTGACGAACAGAAGCAAGATGCTTAAAGCAAGATTGGCTGAAAGGATGGAGCCGACGACCGGAGTTGAACCGGTGACCTACTGATTACGAATCAGTCGCTCTACCAACTGAGCTACGTCGGCGTTATTTGTTTTCAACAACTTACAGAAACTTTCTTGCTGCTGTTTTTGCTGGTGTCAGTTACGGTGCCAGTTGGAATTAAACGGGCAACAGCAGCGGCATTGTGCTCCGGGCCGAGATGGGAATAGCGCATTGTCATCTGGATGCTCTGGTGTCCCATGAGTTCAGCAACGGTGCGGATGTCCACACCAGCCATGACTAACCGGCTGGCAAAGGTATGGCGATTGCAATGCCAAGTATACCCGTCCACTTTGGCATCCCGCAATGCAAGCCGGAACCAGGAATTCGGCTTTACCAGATGCCCGGTAAAAGACGTTCCGAACACCAGCCCGATTGGATTCCTTGCTTTCAGTGTGGCCAAAGCAGACAGGGCAACATCATTCAGTGGGATATGCCGGGAATGTCCATTTTTGGACTTCTGGACTCTTAACAGCTTCCGTTCCGTGTCTATGTCTCTCCAGTCTAAGGAATACTGTTCTGAGGCCCGCAGTCCTGTATGGAGCGACAGCATTAGATCGGGCATACGATTGGGCCATTTCTTTTGAATGACGGCTACAAGCCGGGATTCCTCATCATTGGACAGGTAACGTATCCGGGCATTGTCTTCCCGTTTCCTTGGCAATCGAGTAACCGGGTTGCTGTTCACTTTCTCCGCTTCAATCCCGATCCGGAAGGCCAAAGACATGGCGGCTAAATATCGGTTCGTTGTGGCTGTGCTCCATTTCCGTTCCGTTGCCATTCTGTCCAGAATGTCGGCAATGTCAGCGGGTTTAATGGACGCTGCAACTTTATTCCCGATGTATGGACTCAGGATTCGGTAACGTTCCCTTAAATCCTTGGTCTGCCCTTTTCCATTGGCGTGCTCACTGTGTCTATTCGCCAGTGCTGCCAGATCATCGAACGTTGTTTTGTTGCTGCCCAAATGGGAAGGCAACTGCTTGCCAGCTCTGGTATCGGCTTTCCGGCTCTGATACAGGGCGATTGCATCACTCTTCCTGCCAACTTTCTCCCTGTGCAACTTACTGTTGCCATCTGTCCAGCGAACCCACCAGATACCGGAACCGGGTTCCTTTTCGTAGACTCCCCTTGCCCTTGTCTGTGCCATATCACCTACCTGCTTTCTTTTTCTTCATTGGCTCGGAATGGTAGACCTGAAACAATGCTTCCTGTAATCCACGGAAATAGCCACAGATGTATAAATCTGCATCCCGTTCGCTATCAAAGTGTTTCAATTCGCACAAGGCTTTCAATGTAGCCGGATATGTGCTGGCAGTCCACACACACCAATCGGCTGCATCACGATCCGTAGCAGGATCGATAACCATACCGCTTATCATGGGCAACACTTCCTCAGTGAATGCCCGCAATGCTTCAGCAATGTCTACGCCACTTGACGAATCCATAAAAAATCCCCCTGCAACAACATACACCTGATTAACGAAAACTGCTAGTCAGTTGACCATAAACAGGAATGCCCTGAAGAAAACATCCTTCAGGGCATCTGCGTATCCGGCAATCCGGGCCTTATATTATTTCCCTTCTCTTTTAATCGACATACACGAAATATGCTTCCATTGCATTCAGCGCCTTAACCATGGCGACCTGTGCATTCTTTGTCAGCCTTATCATCCGAGCGAGGTCAGCATTATCGTTTTGGGAGAGGTTTCGATTCTTGTAGCGTCTCATGTCGAGACGACAGTAGGTCAGAGTCAAATACTTGTTGCATATTTTGAAATAGTCCATCATTTCGCTCATGGTCACTCCCGATTCGCCTGATCTTTCTTCGAAATATTTCGTCATTTCTTCGATTGTCGGTTTCTTTTCTTCTGCTATTTCAGTGTCCATAACATCTCCTCTTTCGGTTTAACTGCGTTGTCCATAGGCCCATACGATCCGGGCCTTAGTTAATGCGGGCATCCGGGGGAGATGCCCTGTAGGTCTACTTTCAGCATTGATCTTTGTAACGGATAATCACCTCTGTATTGTCAGGCGACATTTCTGCGGATTCGACGTTTGGCAAATCCAGCAGAGCGAAGATGAGTGGATTGCATTTCCGGCGATCCGCCAGACCTTCTTTCCGTGCCTTGTTTGCATCATCGATGTTCTTTTGCGTGATCTTGACTGCGATAGGCTGCCCCGTTGCGCTTTGAATATTCATAAATCCTCCAATTCCCTGTTGTCCTGCACCCGTCCACAGCCCGGACAATCCGGGCCATCATCTTTGCTGCCTTCCCTTCAGTTGTCAAAGACCCAAATCCGCATCGGCTGGCCGACAATTCAAAGCATACACCATAGGTCGTATGTCATGTCAAGCACCATGTCATTTTCTTTTCCACAGGAGTATGACTCTGATATTATCGGCGTATGGACATTCCAGGGATTGCATCGGTTTACTCAAAAGAGAAGGTCACAGAGGCCATTAAACGCAGGCACATCTTGCAGCTTGAACTGATCCGTGTGGAACACTTCATCGCGATGGCCGTAGGACTAGGATTCGCCGATCCTCTAGATGTTGTGGAAGGCAGGTTCTCAGCAGAGGACGCCACAACAATGCATAAGGATGAGCTAGAAAACATTCGGAAGGAAGAAGCACTGGCGGGCGAGAAAGGCCGTGCATTGCTAGCAGCAGCAGAGGCCCGCGTTAAGAAGGAAGCTGGCCTTAAGCCTCCGAATGAAGGCACCCTGAGAATGCGGGTGCTCTCGGAACTGCTTTACCGCAATATGACCATCCCTGAAATGGTCAAGTTCCTAAAAGCCGATGGCTACGAAACACAGTCCAAGAAACTCAGTGCAAATGTCACTGCTGCTCTGCACCGAATGAAGAAGCGGGGCGAAGTGGTCAATGTATCCGGCAAGTGGTCGATAACGGAAATTGGCGCTGATCTTCTCGGCGAAGGCAAAGGTTCTTTCGTCAAGATACTGTGATCCTCAGCGGTTCCCTTCCAGGCCCACTACTCCGTGGGCCTTTTCCTTCACCAGAACCGTTAAAACATCGCTCCAGGATTCGTTTTAAGCGATTCCTTGACTAGTGGTAAGGGTTTAGTACCTTCCTATTGCCAGATCACCCCACACTCACATTAAGAACAAAGGCAGCAAGGATGGACGGTACGGGGATGCTGATTCCATTAACTTAAGTAGTGGCATTCCGCACCGGAATGCCATGGCAGGAAATACTACCTTTACAACATCCCCGGCTGCATTTGCTTTTCATATGGTATGTCCCTGCTTGCGGGCCGCAAGCAGGGTATTTCTAGTTTCCTGAATCCTTGTTAGTTTTTGAGTGAGTGGGTCTTTTGAAAAGGTGACACCGAGGTGACAGCGGTGACACCGAGGTGACAGCGAGGTGTCACCACTTAAGTGGTTTATTTTCTTATAGTTAAGTACCAGGTGAC
>DAHVZT010000066.1 GCA_027323885.1 Acidobacteriaceae bacterium | reverse complement strand
ACATAGGCGACCTCAAGGACGCTCTGCCAGGGCAACTCCTCATCGACCGTCAGGTTATAGGCATAGGTCAGCGGGATTCCATAGTCGTTCGGATCCAGAGCATTCTGGCTTCCGGTGACACCTGTACCAGGCTTGTTGTTCGTAGGCTTCGGCAGGAACCCGATCTGAGACAGCAGGACGCTGGTCTGGCCGGGTAATCCATAGGTCTGGATCGCCTGCGCGGTCCCAAGTGCGGCGCTGTAGTCGTTGTACTGGCCAGCGAAGCGATAGGCGCCCCAGCCTCCGCGGACCAGGGTCTTTCCGTTGCCAAACACGTCGTAGGACATTCCAAACCGCGGCGACACAAAGGCCAAACGGTTAGGCATACCGCTGTTGGGGATTCCGGAGTCGATACCATGCCAGTACATGCCGGGATCAAGCTTGCCGGAATAGTAGTCGGACTGGACGCGCTCCGGATAAAAGACTGCCATGCCGACGCCCTGGCGGTCATACCAGTGCCCGATGTGCTCGACGCGGGCGCCAAGATCGACACTCAGCCTGTCGGAAACCTTCCAGGAGTCGTCGGCGTAGAAGGACAGAATCTGATAGGCCATGTCGCTCGGCGGGGCCGAATTCTGTTCCGTGTAGCTAGTCAGCGAACCCATCACGAAGTTGGCCGTCGGGTTGTTCGGCGAGCCGGTGATGATGTGGGTAATGGCGTTGGGCGCCTGACCGTCGAAGCTGTTGATGGAACCGTTCAGGTTGGAAAAAGCACCCTGGAAGTTGCTGACGTTTTGCGCGAAGCCGCCCATCTTGACTGTATGCGAGCCCCACACCTTCGTGAAATTATCCTGGAATCCCGGGATTTCCTTACGAACTTGATACACACCATCCGGTTCGAAAATATCCGGATTGGAAAAGTCCGGAAAAGTCTGCGCCTGGAAATTGGCGCTGTAAGACGGAATCAGCTTCGATCCGCCGTTGAAAACGGTGCCGTAACCTGGGCCGGTAGGATAATGCAGGGTAGTCCGGAAGGCGGCTGACGGATTCGGCGGAGAGAAGGGAAAATAGCCGTATCCCCAGCTCGCGATAAATTCGTTGGTCGTGGTCGCATTGAAAATGTGAACAAAATGTCCTGCCGCAGCCCGGGTATGGGAGTATCCATACAAACCGCCGCCGGGGTAAGGAATGGCGTTGCCCGGTGTCCAGTAGATATGAGCGCCATTGCCCTGGGCTAGTTGGGCGCTGTATCCCTGCTGGTAAGAGACATAGATTTTGGTTTTGTCGCTGAGATCGTAATCCAGACGGGCGCGCCACACCCAGCCGTCGTTCACGTTGATAATCGGCTGGTAATAGTTGTATCCGCCAGGGGTGGTCAGCGGGTTCGCATTGGCCTTGGGCCAGAAGCTGGACAGCGCTTTTGCTCCCGGATTAAGCCACTTCGCCGGAATCTTTCCGTTGGTTACCGGGGTGCCGTCGGGAAGAATGGTGCCTGAGAGGTCGTTGCACCAGTTGTTTTGCGCTGTCGAGGAAAAGCCACTCGGACAGAGCAGGCGGTTGTCGGCATTGTCGGCGGTGAAGTCACCGGCCATCATCTCCGGGCTGGGAATGTAGGACTCCAGGACGTTCGCATTTCCCTGGTTCTGCAGAAATCTTTCATAGCCGCCCCAGAAGAAGAGCTTCTTGTGGGTGTGGGGAACTGGCCCTCCGACGTTGCCGCCGGGGTAGTAGTAATAGGCTCCCGCTTTAGGAATGCCCTGGTGATTGCTCTGCCAGTCATTCGCATTCAGCGCATCATTGCGGGCATCGAAGTATGCTTCCCCGTGATACTGGTCCGTGCCGGACTTGCTGATCGCGCTGACGACGACGGGGCCGAACTGAGATTCCGCGCCGAAGTTCGATGTCAGTACGCTGACTTCCTGCACCATCTCAGGGTTGATGATGGAGATGCCGCTGCAGTTACATCCGGGGTCATTCACGTTGACGCCATCCGACAGGAGCGCGGAGCCGCCACGGTTGGGAGTTCCGTTGACGTTCAATCCCAAACCGAGCGCGCTTTGGTTCGCCGAAACGTTGACATCGTTGTACGCGGGGCCGTTGCTAATCCCGCTGGATGCATTGGTGACGCCGGGAAGAACTTTCAGCAACTCCGTCGTATCGCGGCCCTCCAGGTCGATGTTCTGGATGTCCTTGTAGTCGAGGACGTCGGAGCGTTCGCCGTTGGTCATGGGGATAATCTGACTGGCCGCCTGCACGGTCACGGTCTGCGCCGCAGTACCGAGAGCGAGAGTGATGCTGGGCACAGTGCGCTGGTCGCCGGCATGCAGGATAATGCCCGTCAGATTGTTGCCGTTGAATCCTTTTGCGGTGACTTTCAACGTGTAACGGCCCGGAACGAGCGACGGGAAAGCAAAAAAGCCATTGGCGTTGGCGGTCGCAACGCGCGTGTCCTGGGTCGCTTCATTGACCAGGGTTATCGCGGCGTCCGGAATCACAGCGCCCGAGGGGTCCTGCACTGTACCGGAGAGAGTGGCGGTTGTTTGCGCATGTGCGGACGGCAAAACCACCAGCAGCGCGGCAATCGCAAGTAGAGCGCCCAAACTGCGCCTGACCAGCAGATATCCGGTGTGGTTGAGTTTTGCAAATTGGGAAAACCTGCTCATAAAGCCTCCAGAATGCCCAGTGGGCTTGGTAAAGCTCTGATTCCTGACTATCGGAGTACGAAGTACATGAAGTTTCGCGGAGGGACAAATTCCGTGGAATTTCCGCAACGATCTGACGTAGGTTCACAGCAATCTAAAACGGTTTACTAGGATCGAACAGATATTCGCCGATCGGCGCAAGGATTGTCAAATTTTTCACAAATATTTCAAACCCAGGTAACATCACTGCCTGATTCTGAAGGATTTCTTCGCGCGCGCATCCGCCGACGAAGCTCCCAGCAGGACAATCCTTCTGCCAGGTTCCACGACGAAACGCTTCGTATTTTCGTCCCAGTATTGCGTGTCATTGGCGTGGAGCGGAAGCTGGACCGTCCGCGTTTCACCCGGCTGGAGACTCACCCTCTGGAATCCGTCCAGTTGTTGGCGTGGGCGGGAAACTTTGGAGTGCGGGTACTGAAGGTACATCTGGACGACCTCGTCTCCGGCAAGCTTTCCCGTGTTGGTAATGTCCACGCTCGCCGTCAACGTTCCAGTGCGAGCGATGCTCCCTGAACTCAGCCGCGGGTGAGAGTATCTGAATTTCGTATAGCTCAGGCCATAGCCGAAGGGATACAGGGGGCTTCCTTTGAAATACATGTACGTGCGGCCGTCGCGGATGTTGTAATCCATCATTGGAGGGAGCTGGTCGATCGATGCTGGCCAGGTGACGACAAGATGTCCTCCAGGATCGTAATCGCCAAACAAAACGTTCGCGATTGCGGTCCCTTCCACCTCGCTGTTGTTGGCCATGTGCAGGATGGCCGGAATGTTCTTCTGCTCCCAGCCGATGGTGTACGGGAAACTTGAAACCAGAACGACAATGGTGCGGGGATTGGCGGCATAGACGTCCTCAATCATTTGCTCCTGTTCGGGATTCAGGCTGAGGGATTTGCGGTCGAAAGCCTCCTTGCCCTCGGTTGGATCGGGGCAGTGGCCCCAGCCCTTTCCGCATGTCGGATGGTTCCCGGCAAAGACGATAGCCACATCAGAGGACTTGGCCGCCTGCACAGCCGCTCCGTTCCGATTGTCCGCGGCGAAATTCACCTTGACGGCCTTGCCCACATACGCCTTGATGCCCTGGAGCGGCGTGATCGCGAACGGCGGAGTGCCGCTGTACCAGTCCAGATCCACTTCATTGGCGCGCGGGCCGATCACCGCAAGCGATTTCAGGCTGGATTTGTCGAGGGGCAACTGGTGGCGCGCATTCTTCAGCAGCACGACCGATTCTTCCGTGACCCGTAGCGCGAGCTTCTTCGTTTCTGGCGTTTCCCAGGGGGCGGGAACATTGGGTTGCGCTGCAATCCGGGTGTAAGGGACCATGGCCGGCGGATCCAGCAGTCCAAGCCGAATCATCACGCGATAAACGCCGCGAAGATTTTCGTCGATGTCTTTTTCCGTAATCAGATGCTGCTGGAGCGCGCCTTCCACGCCGGGGCGGTATTTGTCCAAAAACTGATTGATCCCGGCATGGATCGCGCCTGCCGCAGCCTGTTCGATGGTCGGATAGTAATGGCTGGCCTTCACCATGTTGGTCAAAGCACCGGCGTCCGTGCAGATGATGCCGTTGAATCCCCACTGCTTCATGGTCATGTCGCGCAGCATCGGGTTCGCTGTCATGGGAACACCATTCACGGAGTTGTAGCTCGTCATGTAGGCGTCGGCTCCTCCCTGCTCGATGGCCATGCGGAACGCGACCGAATAGTACTCGTGCAGGAGCCGCGAATCGAAGTTGGAAGAGGAAGCGTCGCGTCCCGCTTCATTGCTGTAGGCCAGGAAGTGTTTCAGCAGCGAAGCGGTCTGCCAATAACGCGGATCATTTCCCTGCAGTCCTTTCACGAACCCGATTGCCATGGTTCCCACCAGGAACGGATCTTCCCCGAAGGACTCTTCAGCCCGTCCCCAGCGCGGATCGCGCTCCAGGTTCGTGTTCGGCGCGCGAACCACAAGCCCTCCGCGATGCTCGCTCTGAAAGAGATACCGCGCCTCGTAACCCTCTTCTGCCGCAGCCTGCCGTAGCAGCGCGGGATCCCATGTTTCTCCCAGGCCAACCGCCTGCGGAAATTGCGTGGTGGGCAGGGGATGGTCCTTCCCCCAGCGTCCCGGACCGCCGAGCGCCACGCCGTGCAATCCCTCAATGTGCCCCGATCCATGAACGCCCAGCCGGGGTACATCCGGGTTCGTCCCGAGTGCGTTGATTTTTTCCTGCAGGGTCATCAAAGAGAGCAAGTTGTCGATGCGCATGTCCGGCGACAGCTGCGGATTCTGAAACGGATAAGGCCCTGCGGGCTGAGCCAGAGCGAGGAACGGAAAACAGAAAGCTGCCAAAAGCAATAGAGGGCGGCGAAACATTGCAGGGTCCTTCCTGGAACTGGGATCGGCTATCCATTGCGAGAAATCACTGACTTCCGGCACAGCAGCATCATACCCAAAACGTTTTAGCCAAGGCTGCCGTGCAGGTCTGGAAGGACCCTCCGGGATGGGCCCAGGGCGGCAACGTTGGAAGCAGTTCGTTTGCCCGCTATTTGTGTCGCGCAGGGCGCCGTCGTTTCCCGCACCACCAGCTCCGGCTCAATCTTCAGCACTCCGGGACCCAGAGTGTTGCCTGCGATTTTTTCCAAAAGCGTCTCCGCAGCCAACTCTCCCATGGAGGTTAGCGGCTGGCGGATGGTCGTGAGTCGCGGCACTGTGAAGGAGCTTTGGGGAATGTCGTCGAATCCAAGGACCGAGATGTCCTGCGGCACGCGGAAGCCCGCGTCCGCCAAGGCCCGAATGGCGCCCATTGCGGAGGCGTCATTGAAAGCGATGAGCGCCGTAAACGGCCTATCGTGGGCGAGCAGTTCTCGCGCGGCGTTGAATCCGTTCTCCGCCATCGTCCGCTCATTGCAGGCGGGATAGACTCCCAGATGCGTGACGTTGAGCGGATCGATATGCATGTTTTTTTGCCTGCATGCTTTACGCAAGGCGCGCCAGCGGCCCTCGGTGTCGCCGTTGCCTTGCGGCCCTTTGATGACGGCGATTTCCCGATGTCCGAGCTGCACAAGGTGGTCGGCGGCCAAAATGGCCGCCTTGCCGTTATCGATCGTGATACGCGTGACACCTGGCCCTTCCGTAATGTCGCAAATCGCCACCACCGGTACGGGCAGCGCCTGGTGCAACGGCGTGTTGATGAAGATCATCCCCTCCACGCCGCGATCCAGCAAAGTTTCCGGGGATTTTTCCATCAATTCCGGCGCACCGCGGTGGCTCACCACGAAGTAAAAAAATCCCTTCTTTGCAAGACAGCTTTCAATCCCGCCGATCAACGCCGCCGAATATTCGTCACTCACGTCCGGAACCAGAACAGCCACGCTGTAGGTTTTTTTCGTGTGGAGATACCGGGCGAAAACGTTGGGGCGGTAATTCAATGCTTCCGACGCAGCCCATATTCTGTCGCGTGTGCTTTTGGCGATGGTTTCCGCCAGAGGCGATCCGCTGATCACAAAGGACACAGTCGTCGGGGACAGGCCAAGATGGCTCGCAAGCGCCTTCAGCGTGATCCGCGGAGGACGGGGAGATTGGCCAGAGCGATTGAAATCGGATTTACGTTCAGTCATGGATGCTCAAGCATGCTGCGCGAGAACATAAGCTTAACAGAGGCCAAACGCCAGTCCTAAATCGCTCATCAGATCAGGGGGTGATGATGACCTGTAGGAACGTCGGCAATCGGCCTGCGCCGCGATTGCCGGTTGAGGCACACACTGCCAGCCTGCTTGACAATCGATAATTACCTTCAAGAGAATTCATCCATACCGTCCGAGTCGTCCATTGATGTTTCCAGTCTTCTATCGCTGTAACGGACCTGTTCGTCCCCGCCTGCTCCTGCGTTCTGTGTTCCAGACGTTACGCTGTTTCTTAACAACCACGGGGACGGGACCTTTGAGGACGCCAGCTACTATTCCGGTTTCGCGCTCCATGAGCCGGGGCGGGAGACGGCTTCCATGGGACTGGCAGTGGGCGATTATCTGAATAATGGGCTGGTCGACATTTACACCACGACATTTTCCGGCGATTACAACACCTTGTTCCGGAAGGAAGGGGATGGGAACCATGATCGAACAGAGCAAAGGAATCATCCCAAGGGTGGATGACGGCATCGCCAAATCGCGCTCCGCGCAGCAAGGGCGGCATGGCGCGCCGCATTCCAAAGTTCACTCCGCGGCTGCGGCTAAGCACCACGCCGCAACATCTGGCCAGAAGCAATGAAAAGGCATAACCACAGCTGGCGTTTGCGGATGGGAGCCTCCGCCGTTTTCGTAGTGTTTGGCGGCGCTGTTGGCCTCTGCGCCGGAGCAGCGCCGCAGAACGCAGGCGCAACCAGCGGGCCGGCCGACGGTGCGTCGATGCAGGAACATTACCGATCGGCAGTCCAACTGCAAGCGAGCGGAGATGTGGCACGCGCAAAAGTTCAGTATCAGGCGTTCCTCGCGGAAGCGCTGGATAGAATCGCCAGTGATCGCGCACAGGCCGGCGAGTACGCGAAGGCCGTACCGCTGTTTGAGCAGGCGCTTGTCTGCGATCCCCAGGACAATACACTGCGGGCGCATTATGCCGAAGCGTCACTCCTCGCAGGCGATCTTTCAAAGGCGAAGCATTTCGCGCAACAGGTCACCGCATCCGAACCCAAAGACGCAAAGGCGCATCTGCTGCTCGGTCGCGTGCTGCTCAAGATGAATGACAATCGGGGTGCCCGCCGCGAATTCGAAACCGCGGTGGCCCTCGATCCCAACTTCGACGATGGCTACGCCCTGGCGACGGCGGACCTTGCGCTCGCCGACATCAAAGACGCGAGCAGCATTTTTCGCGAAATGCAGGCTGGCCTGGGAGATACTGCGGCCCTTCACATGCAGTTCGGTCTGGCCTATGGCAACGCCGACGATCCGGAGCAGGCGATCCAGGAATTTCGCAAGGTGATTGCCAAAGATCCAAAATTTCCCGGAGCCCATTACTCGCTGGGCGCGTCTTACCTGCGGCGCTCCGGAGACGCGGGTTTTCCGCAAGCCGAAGCCGAGTTTCACAAGGAACTCGCCTATCATCCCAACGATTTTCTGAGCTATTCCCAGCTCGGGTATATCGCCATGACAAGGCACAAGCTGCCGGAAGCGGCCGCCGATCTGAGCCGCGCCGTCCAACTCAATCCGCAGGACGCTGACAGTTTTCTCCTGCTGGGCCAAATCTATTCGGAACTGGGCAAGCGGCCAGAGGCAGAATCCGCCTTGCGCAGCGCGATTGCCGTAACCCGGGACCCATCGAGAAATCACTATCAGATTCGCGGCGCCCACTATCAGCTTGGCAGGCTGCTCATGGAGAGCGGACGCAAGGACGAAGGCATGAAGGAGATGAAAATTTCCGAAGAGCTGCTGCTGAAAAACAAAGTCCTGGACAAGGCGAACGTCACCGGAAACGCGCTCGCACCCTCCGCGTTCCCGGAGATTGCTCCCACCCCGGTCGACCCGCAGCTCGCGGCGCAGGTCAACGCCTTTGAAAAGCAGCTGGGTCCTGCGATCGCCGACAGCTACAACAATCTTGGCGTAATCGCGGCAATGGAAAAAGATTATTCGACGGCGGCGGCGGACTTTGAGCAGTCCGCGCACTGGAATCCCACAGTGCCGGGTGCGAACGCCAACTGGGGCCGCGCTGCGTTTGCGGCCCATTTATACGCAAAGGCGGCGGATCCCCTGCAGCGGCATCTTGCGGCGCATCCGGACGACGAGAGTGCGCGGTCCATGCTCGGCGTAACGCAATTCATGCTTGGCCAGGACAGCGCTGCGCTGCAGACACTCCAGCCGTTGCGCGGCCACATGGATGCCGCACCCGCGCTTGCCCTGGTCTATGCCAAGCTGTTGGTTCGTACCGGCGACGTGCAGGGTGGCATCGAGCAACTCAGAACGCTGGAGGAGAAAAACCCGAACAGCGCACTGGTGCATCAGGCGCTTCAACAGGCGTATGCCACGAACCATCAGCCCCAGGACGCGGAACGCGAAGGCCGTATTTACCAGACGCTGACGTCAACGACTGGACCGGCGGCGCAACCGGGAAAGATGCGCTAGGCAGGCTTATTCTGCCGCTCCGAGCTTGTGAAAGCTCTCCGGAGGGCCCAGATAGCTCGACGGAACTGCTCCTTGGCTGACGATGATTTTTTCCAGGACAACGCCTGGATCGACCATCCAGAACTTCAGCGTGTGATACCCCGGGCTCGCAACATCTAGCGTGGAGGTGACCTTCCGGACTCCGTCACTGACGGCCTTCGCCCAGTCTTTCTCCGAGTTGTGCGCCAATGCGTCGATGACCTGGAGCGGCTGGTCGTCGAAGGAGATGGCATACCGCAGACCGCGCCCCGGCACAAAGGCGAGGGTGGGCGCAAGCACCGCTTCCACCTGGAATTTGCCGGAGTCGAACAAGTACATTCTGTACTGCAGCGATGGTGCAGGTTGCGGAGGAAGAACGCTGGGCGCGGTCACAGGAAAAACCGTCATTCCGGACAATGTCTCGCCAAAATCGGGGATGTTGGCCCAATGGACGGCGCCGGCGCGCGTTCTCGCAGTTGTGTGCGCCGCCTCGATCGAGACATAATGCCGGGCTTCCACAAATCCTTCCAGCGATGACCTGGACGGCGTGGAGGGATGCGACGCATGGACAAGAACTTTCATCTCGGGGCCGCCAGTCTGCCGTATCGCAATGGTTCCGTTGCTGTCTCCCACGGGAGCTTTGTTCCAGTCGATATGCACCAGCAGCGGCTCCTGCTGATCAACCGTGCCGTGTGTCTGGTCCAGCACGATCCAGGGCTGGTCTGCCCTCGCGGTGAAAGCGAAAGAAGCGTTCCCACGATTGAAGACGTCGATGCGCTCCGTTTGCCTGTTGAAGGAATCGAATGCGGGAAGCGTAAGCGGTTCCGAAGGACTGTCTGATGCTGCGCGCGAGCCTTCCACAGCGATGCCCATATGCGCGCCCAACTCCGGCTGCACCTGACTGACCGCGGGCATGGCGTTGAGTGGAGGCTGATTCCAGAATGTGTATCCGATATGCGTCTGGTCCATCATGTGCGCCCACTTGCCATGGGCAAGCGTGTGGTTGTACGCATAGGTCATGGCAGCGTCAGCCTGAAACAGCTCGCGAGTTTTGTGCGCCAGATCGTTCGCGGCTACCCTGCCCTGCGTTGCGTAAAGGCGGTTCTTGCCGGCCGTGATGTACATTTCGTTCACGATGGCCGACGCCTTCACCGGGTAAAGCACCAGCTCGAAATAGGCGTCGCGGTATTCGGCGGGCAGTTCCTCATTGAGCTTCTCCGCTTCCGCTGTCAGTTTTTGCCAGCCGTTGAACACGCGCGCAGCTTCCTGGTAATGGGTCAGGCTGAATGTGTTCGGCTCCAGTTGCTCCGGCTTTCTTCTGGCGTTGTACTTTGTGTATTTCGAGAGGACATCGGCGATCTCGGTCGCGTGCTGCGGTCCGAACTGCTGCGCCGCCCATTCCTCTGTGAATTCCTGGAGGTTTTTCCGGTTCCAGCGCTCAGGATTGCGCGCGTAATTCAGAAAAAAACTCATCGGGAACTCCATCGGCTTCAGATCTCCGACGTTGACGATCCAAATGCGATCGGCTCCATAAGCATAGGCCAGATGCATCTGCTCCCAAACCTTCGTAATGGAATATGTATTGAGCCACTTATACGAACGCGGATCTCCGACGTAATCGAAGTGATAGTAGATGCCCGCCCCGCCGCTGCGCTTGCGCTCCTGCGCGGTCGGAAGCCGCCGGATGTTGCCCCAGTTGTCGTCGCACCACAGCAGCGTAACGTCATCCGGCACGCGCATTCCCTTCTCGTAATATCCCTGCACCTCCTTGTACAACGCCCATACCTGCGGATCGGAACTAAGAGTTGGCGTCGCGTGGCTGGCGATGATGTGGCGCTGATCGGCAACAATTTTCTCCAGCAGGCCGACGTTGTCGGTTTTTGACATCGGCATATCGCCATCGCCCCGCATCCCGATCGTGATCGTGCTCTCGTAATTGCGGTTGCGAACAATGCCTTCGGTCCAGAATTTATTGAGCTCCTCTGCGTTGGTTTCATAGTTCCACGGGCCCGTGCCGTGCCGCTTCCATTCCTGCTGCGCGCGCAGCATCGGCTCATGGTGGGAGGTGCCCATGACGATGCCGTAATCGTTGGCCAGCTTGGGATCCAGCGGATCGTCTTCATTGAACGCGCTGTTCCACATCGCAGGCCATAGATAGTTGGCCTTCAGCCGCAGCAGCAGCTCGAATACCTTTTCGTAGAACAAATGATTGAAGCCGCCGTATTTCTGGTTGACCCAGTTGGTGAGGGATGGCGCTTCATCATTGAGAAAAATGCCGCGATACTTCACCGCGGGCTCACCCGTCACATATCTTCCCGGTTTCACGAACAGCGCGTTCTGATGCGCAACAGGAACATCCGCCCACCAGTACCAGGGGGATACGCCGATCTCTTCCGACACGTCGTAAATGCCATAGATGGTGCCGCGCTTGTCGCTTCCGGCGATCACAAGAGCGCTGCGCACTCCAGGAAAAGGATGAGGAACCACCTGAATCAATGTCGCTTCCCATTTTCCACGAATGGGTGCGACGTCAATTTTTTTCTCGTGGATGAGCCGGTCTAGGACGGGGCTTCTGCCAAGCGTTCCAATCAGGATCACGTCCGCGGGAAATTTGTCACTGTGCGTCAGCATTGGCTCGCGTCCAGTCACGCGCCGGATGTCGGACTGCAGGTCCCCGGCAGCACGAAGGACGCCCCAGAAATCACCGGCGTCCACATAAATAGGGCTCGCCGCACTGTGTTGCACAACAGGAAAGCTGCCGGGCGAAGGCGTACTTTCAACATACTTCGTCTGACCGAGCGCAAAGGCCTTCCCTGCTAGACCACAAACCACCATCGCCAAAAGGAACAGGTTCCGCCGTGCGCCTTGTAAACGAAATGCGTGCCGAAGGATGAGCATGGATTCTTTTCCGTTGTTTATCGTTGGACTGCGTCCTGATGGGCCGGGGCGCGGAGGATTCGAAAATTACCGCTGCAGTGCAGCATGCTCATCAAATAAAGCATCCCGTCGAAGTACCGCTGCTCTCCCACAGGAATCGGCGTCCGCCAGAGTTCTTCCACAAATGCTTTCTCGTTTGCGCCGCGGCTGGCGGCCAGCCCTCCGACGGCGGTCGTCGCCACCATCCCTGGAGAATGGCGCGCGGAGAGCGGCTTGCCCTGTAACGTGTATTGATCGGCAAACGTGCTTATCCCCTGCGAGATGAGGAAGCGCTGGATACGGTCGCTCAGCTCGGTTTCGCGCGGGTCTTTGCGCCACCAACTGGAGTCGACGGACCAGTTGCTCACGGTGCGCCAGGAGTCGTAACTGAAAGGCGTAGGCTGCCCGTTGCGGTCGATCAATGGCGTCATGTCGAAGTTGCTGCGGTCCGGCGACAGGCCGGTGCTGGGTCCCACCACCCGGTAGAAGAGTTCCCGGCTGACGTCGGCAGCTTTCTGCCAGTAGGCGCGGTCCTCCTGTGGACCCCAGCGGGCAAATAGTTCATAAAAGGCAGGCAGGTGGTAGGAAGCGTCTGTAAATCCGTCGCCTACGTTGGGCACAAAGCGCACCATGTGGTATCGCTCGCTGACCATGGGTCCGGCCGTTTCCGTGCGAGACGGATTTCCGTGCGGCCGCTGGACCGGCGGCGGCGTCTTGCCTTCGCCTCTGAGTTCGATTGCAACGTCGGTCCGCGCCTGCAATCGCTCCGTTTCATTCGGGCTGGTGAACTTGCCGGGCTCGTAGACGAAGGGAGCGTCGCCCGGATGGATACGAAATGGCCCGGTGCCGGTGAGCACCGGATGATGACGCATGCCGCGCAGAATGCGTTCCGCCTGCGCCTGATAGTTGTAAATGCCCTGCCCGTTGCCCCACTGGCGTGCAGCGAACAGCAGCGCCATCGCGTAATACTCTTCGCCGTCCGGCGCCGGGCCGGTCGAACGCGGCGTTCCGTCCGTATTCATGGACCAGGCGAAATACCCGACGTTGGGGTTCTTCGGGTCCGTGATCAGCATGTACGTGTTGGACCAGTTCCAAAGCGCATCGAACTCACGTTTCTTGTTCAATTGGACGGCGATCATCATGCCGTAGCTCATGCCCTCCGTGCGCGCGTCGTTGTTGGCCCAGTCGGTAACGAACGCCAGCGGGCCGTTCGCATTCGAGCCGGCATCAAAGTAGACCCGCTCGCTGCGCGCATCGCCGTGGAAGAGCTGCTGGAACGCCCTGTCAATTTTCGCCCGGACTGCGGCTGGGCTGTACCCCTGTTCGGCGAACAAATTCCGGTACTGTCCGGTTTTGAATGCACCGCTGCCATCTCCTGGAAATCGCCGGATCTCCGGCAGCGGGCCGTTCGTATGCGGCTGCGGTGGCACGTAATTTTGCGCACTGGCATGGAAAGGAATCGCCAGGAGCGCGAGCTCGGCAGCGCGACGGACAAGGAGCAGGCGGAAGGAATGGGCAGACAATGCGACCTCCGTGGAACGGCGTGGGCGTCCTGAGTCGTACCCTCCCATTCCACTACGGCGAGTGGCCTTCCGTCGACCCAAGCGCACGGTCGAGCGGGTATGTAGGCTGGCCGCACAGCGGCGCAACGGCGAAGCTCCAATTGTAGTCAGAAGGGTGAACCATGCCGTCACGCCAACGGGACACCGGGCCGGGCTGGACGGCTCACGGAACAGACGCCGTGCTGGGAAGAAGGTGAAAATCTAGAGAATGGTGGAGGCGGCGGGAGTCGAAATATAACACCGTATTGATTCTACGTAAGTGATTGTGTTTTCAACGACGCTACATACGCAAAAACAGCGGAATCAGCGGTATTTTCACACGTAATACACGCGCGGGTTTTGGCTACGCGCGTTCTCTCATTTCCAGATGTCCCTCCCGAAGAGGAATCCAAGCAAACAGATCGCGCCTATTAGGATGTTCATCCCAATCCCGAACCAAAAGAGAAGCTTTCCGTCAGATCGCCTTAGTGTCGAGAATTGCAACGGAACCTCGCCAGTAGAGAGGCCCCTCACTGCCATCCAAATACAAAACACAGACCCCAACAAAAAGAGGAATCGGTCTGTACCGGAATAATGATTAGTTGCAATCAAAGTAGCAAAACCATCAAATGGGCATCGCAGTCGCTTGGATTATCTCATATAGCTATAGCCTAAACACTGGGGGGCGTTCAGATTTTCTGGGGACAAGCCGGACGAAGTGAAGGAGCGCATAATTCGACTGATGGGCAACCTACCCCGCGTTGAACTCTTTGCCCGTCAAAAATCCGAAGGCTGGAACGTGTGGGGAAACGAAGTTGAATGTGATATTGACTTAACCGGTGGCGAAATCATTGCGTTAGCGGACCAAAACACACGTAACACACACGTCGACTTTTCAAATAGACAGTAAGCCTAATTGAGTCATATAGATAGGTTGGTGGAGGCGGCGGGAGTCGGATTAAAGACCCGCGTTGATTCTACGCGAGTTACAGATTTTAAAGCACTCACGAAACGCTGAAAACGGCCAATACGCGGTTTCCAGGTACACCAGAGGTACGCGGGATTCGGCAATCTTCTCGGGTGCTCCTTCGCGATCCCAATCAGGATACGGACGAAGCGCGCGGGAGAAACATCGTGACTCCCTTGCCTGCGGGGCCACCGGGCAAGTGGTCAGCATCAGAATTGCCGAGTTTCCCGGACCTGCGCAGTCATATCCCTGTCTACCTCGCTTGAGGCTCATCCGCGGTTTTGAAGAATTTCAAAATGGCGGCAATCTGGTAGTTGGTGAGATCCGTGAAGCTTGGCATCTTGCCTAACCCACCTTTGATTGTCTCGGACATTTCCTAGGCGGTGAATCGCTTGCTAACGCACGTATCCCCTTGCCGGTGCAGTTTAACAGCACGGCGGTGGATCCAGGTTCTTGGCAATGACAAAACAACAAGAAAGGTGTAGTATTGTGCAATGGCTCAGTCTCACAGAGAGGCGTCGCGGCGGCTCTTCGAGCTCGCCGAGCAACAGCAAGGCTTCTTCACTGCGAAGCAGGCCAAGGCGGCCGGATTCGCCGAAAATACACACCCCTACCATGTGCAGGCCGGGAACTGGATCCGCGAGCACCGCGGCATTTACCGCCTGACGCTGTTCCCGGCATCGGATCGGCCCGATCTTGTCCTCTGGTCGCTCTGGTCTAGGAACCGGAAGGAAGAGGTCGAAGGGGTTTACAGTCATCAGACGGCGCTGAGCCTATATGAGCTGTCAGACCTAAACCCGGCGAAGCTCCATATGACTGTTCCGGCGAACTTCCGGCGTAACAGCGATATCCCTGGCATTGTCGTGCTCCATTTTCGCGACCTGCTCAAGAGCGAAATACAGGCCGGATCAGGTTACAAATACACCCGGCCGCTGCGAACGATTCTTGACCTGATAGAGGCTGGCACGGTCGAGCGGACGTTTATACGCCAAGCGCTGCGGCAGGCTGTTGACCGCGGGCTCATCACGCGACAGCAACTTCGGAACGCACAACTGAGCGAGACGGCGCGCAAGATGGTCGAAGATGCACTGCGGCGGGCTGCATAATGGCGATTCCGAGAACATATGCGACAG
>DAHVZT010000065.1 GCA_027323885.1 Acidobacteriaceae bacterium | reverse complement strand
GTGCATTGAATCGCGACCGGGCCGTCCCGCGCAATTCTCTTCAAGGAAGGTACACGGTTATGGGGAACAAAGCGATAGCCAAATCGAGCCCGGCAAAACGGCTGACGCGCAAGCAGAGAAAAGAACTGGGGCGTAAGATTTGGTCCGACCGCCCGGGACTGGATGTGGTACACCGGGATGCGGCAGGGATCGATATCGGGAGTCGGGAGCACTATGTAGCGGTGGGGCCGGATCGGGATGCGCAGCCGGTGCAGAGGTTCGGATGTTTCACCACCGAGCTACATCGATTAGCGGAATGGCTCAAACGATGCCGGATTCAGACCGTCGTAATGCAGTCTACCGGGGTGTATTGGATTCCGGCATACGATGTGTTGGAGGAGGCAGGGTTCGATGTATGGCTGGTCAATGCTCAGGAGACCAAGAACCTGCCAGGAAGGAAGAGCGACATACAGGAGAGCCAGTGGCTGCTAAAGCTGCACACCTACGGACTATTGAGGAAATCCTTCCGTCCCACAGCGGAGATTCGCGCCTTGCGTACCTGCTGGCGGGAGCGAAACGAATACGTGCAGCAGGCGGGGGCGTGTATCCAGCGCATGCAGAAGGCGCTGACCGAGATGAATGTCCAATTGGCGACGGTAGTCAGTGACCTCGGCGGCGTGACGGGCATGAAAATACTCCGATCCATTGTGGCGGGGGAGCGGGACGGGGCGCGCCTGGCCGAATTTCGAGATCCGCGCGTGAAAGCCAGCCAGGACGATATCGCCAAGAGTTTGGAAGGCACGTGGCGGCCAGAGCAATTGGCAATTCTGAAACGGCAACTTGAGGACTGGGACCATCTGCAGCAGCAGATAGCCGCTTGTGATATGGATTTGCAGGCCATGATGAAAGGGTTACCGCCGGCGGAAGTCAAGGCCGGCCAACTACCCGCGGCGACCAAAACAGGGCAGCAGCGGAAACGGCGGAGAGGCGGGAAGTCGAGAAACGAGCCCAATTTCGATTTGGCAGGAGAATTGAAGCGCGTGGCTGGGGTGGATCTAACGCGCATCGACGGAATCAAAGTGGGCACGGTCCAGACGTTGATCAGCGAAGCGGGACTCGACATGAGCAAATGGCCGACTGAGCATCACTTCGCTTCCTGGATTGGACTCTGCCCCGCGCACGAGGTCAGCGGGGGCAAAGTGCTGAAGAGGAAAAGCCGAAAAGTGGTTTCGCGTCTGGCCACTGCGCTTCGCCTGGCGGCCAGCACGCTGCGCGAGAGCGACAGCTATCTGGGTGCACAGTTCCGCCGGTTGCGGACCAGGTTGGGAGCTCCGAAAGCAATCACCGCGATGGCCGGCAAGCTGGCGCGATTAGTGTACCGAATGCTCCGATACGGACAGGAATACGTGGACAAAGGCGAAGCCCTATACCAGGAGAAATACCGTGAGCAACAAATCCGGCTCTTGGAAAAGAAAGCTCGCCAACACGGTTTTCACCTCGTCCCCGCACCCGTCTCAGCGTAAGGCCCGACTGGCAACCTGTGGGGAGTTTCTGGAGAGTGGTGTTTTGCAGGTTCCCTTTTTTTTGTGGCAGAAAGCCGAGCGTTGCAATACGCTAGGAGAAGGGGGCCGTACATGCCTGACCCTCTGGTTGACCTTGAAAATCGCCGCGCCACCGTTCAGATGCAAATCGCCCAGTTGGGTGACATGCGCTCAGGCTCCATTACGGAAACAGTTGG
>DAHVZT010000057.1 GCA_027323885.1 Acidobacteriaceae bacterium | reverse complement strand
CGCATTGAACGCGCGCTGAAGATCTCCATGGAGCGTTTCCGGGTGAAGAGTCCTTTGACGGCATAAAGCTTTGTTTATCAGCAAGAAAGGCGCTTCCGGCTGTATGCGAGAGCGCCTTTTCGTTTGACTAGGAACAGGATTTTTCACAAAAGACCATCAAATGTGATATTCATAGCATCCATGTCATTAGGTATTGCGTTCAAGGGACCAGAGGGAATCGTCTTGGCTGCGGATAGTCGCGTCACGTTGAATAACGCATTTGTTCAGCCGAACGGCCAGACAATGGTTCTCGCTTCTACTTTCGATAACGCTACGAAGCTCCTCAAGATCAAGGGACAGGATTTTGTTGGTGCGGTGACCTATGGGGTTGGTGCCATTGGGCAACAGGCTCCTCGAACTGCACACAGCTTCATCCCGGAATTTGAGGCCATTCTACAGACAAAACATAATGGCGGGCGATTAAGCGTAGAGCAGTTTGCACAGGAATTAAGTGACTTTTTTCTTGATCAATGGAATACCCATACGCAGGGAGCGAATCCACAGGGTGATATGGTGTTTCTTGTCGGAGGATACGACGAAAATGCTCCATACGGACGCGTGTTTGATTTTTTTATCCCTGGCAAACCCAAGCCGATCGAGCAATTTGCTGCTACGGGGAATTTTGGGGTGATCTGGGGGGGACAACGCGAACATGTGGATAGGCTACTTAGCGGGTATGATCCGCGAGTATTAGAGATGGTGGGTGTCGAGTTTAGTCTCGACGCCCAAAAAAAAGAGGAGTTCAAAAATAAGCTCGCGCAACTTACAACTCCGATTCCATATGCCTTCCTTCCACTGCAGGATTCTGTAGACCTGTCAATTTTCCTCATTCGGACGACGATACGAATCCAAACGTGGCTGGTGGGCGTACGAGGTGTAGGTGGTGCGATTGACGTTGCCACGATTACCAAAACGGACGGCTTCAGAGCCGTTCAAGTCAAACAGATAATCGGAGAACAACGAGTCTAAAGCTTCGAGGGAGGAATTTATGTACAGCACTCTTGAATTAGGAATTGCAGGTACGAAGGAATGGCTGGCCGCAAGTAAGAACATGACTGTTTTCAATGATTCTTATGCTGGATCAACTTGCTCCGGCAGTGATATTGCACAAACGCGGAAGCTGGGATTCTTGGCTGGTCAATTCTCAATCCCGGAAGATTTTGACCGGATGGGATCCGTCGAGATCGGCGAAATGTTTGACGGCGAAGCGTGAAGTTGCTCCTCGATACTCACCTGTTGCTGTGGGTAGCCAATGATCCCAGCCGGTTGTCGCAGGCTGCTCGTAACTGGATCGAGGATATGAACCATGAAATGCTCTTTAGCGCTGCAAGTTTATGGGAAATTGTGATCAAACGCAGCCTGGGTCGTGACGACTTTCAGGCGGATGCGCGTTTGCTGCGGAGGGGATTGCTGGACAACGGGTATCGGGAAGTTTCTATTACGAGCGAACACGCATTCGCCCTTGCGAGCCTGCCGTCCATTCATAAGGATCCTTTCGACCGCATCCTTGTTGCACAAGCCACGGTTGAGGATATGATTCTGCTGACGACAGATCCTGTAGTTGCAAGTTACCCCGGGCCTATTCGCGAGGTTTGAAGCTTAACCTCCGCAGCTCGAACCGAGCTATGGCTCGTCGATCTATACTCGCGTATACTGATTAAAGCCGTAAAATTGTTTTTCGATAGGGACTACCATGCCGAAAATGAAGACGCACAAAGGTGCGGCCAAGCGTTTCAAGAAGACCGGAAGCGGTCGAGTGAAGCGCGGCCAGGCCTTCATGCGGCACATCCTTACCTCGAAGGCTACCAAGACCAAGCGGCATTTAGCCGCTTCCGCAATGGTCTCCGATGCCGACTTGCCGAAGGTGCTGCGCATGATTCCGTACGCCTGATCGGTTCGCGGCAGCGAACCGGGCCCGCAGCGTTCGAGGCCCCCGGAAGCAAGTCTCGAGAGAAATGCTTCCGATGCGATCAGACGAAGAGAAGCGAGTGAAGAGGTAAACCGGCGCCGGGCCGATGGCCTGCGACTCCTGCCTCCAGCCGCGAAGAAATACGCCAAGAGCAGCACAAAAAGGAGAAACCCACCATGCCTCGCGTCAAACGTGGCAATAAACGCAAAGAGTATCGCAAGAAGATCCTGAAGCGGGCCAGCGGCTACTTTCTTACAAAGTCCAAGCTGTATCAGGCCGCCGAAGAGGCGGTCGAGCGCGGACTGAAGTTCGCCTACCGCGGCCGCCGCGAAAAGAAGCGCCAGTTCCGTTCGCTTTGGATCGTCCGCATCGGTGCGGCCGCCAAGCTGAATGGCATGAGCTATTCGCAACTGATCCACGGGCTGAAACTGGCCGGCGTGGAACTGGACCGCAAAGTCCTGGCCGACATCGCCGCGAAGGATGCAGCGGGATTCACTGCCCTGTCGGAAACGGCCAAAGCCGCCCTGACGAAGGAACATAACGAGCGCAAGCCCGCAGCGTAGACGGACCGAGAAGAAAGAAACAAAGGCACGGCCACTGGCCGTGCCTTTGTTTCTTATGCAGGAACGGTAGCGCGTTGCTACTGGCCGTTCGGTTTGCCACAGTTCTGGCTGTCATCCACGTGGGTCAACACGCCATTGGCGGCTGTCAAGGTACGGCTGTAGCAGGCGCCGAGCGAGTCAGAGAACGTATAGCTGGCCACGCTTTGTTGTCCCGTATTGCCGAGAAAGCTGAAGCTGGGGCTGAAGTTGAGGGTGTCGGACGGAGAGACTTCGTTGACCACCTTGCTGAAATACGTTGGATTGCCGTTGACCTTGCGGGTCGTCTGCTTCACGTATTTCTGCTGAATGGAAGTGATCTGGCTGTAGGATCCGTCGGCATTCTGGGTAAAGTTGTAGTCCATCGTGAGCGGGTACGAGAAATCGCGGTGGGTCTCCGAGATCGTACCTCTGGAATTGCCGGTTGTTTTGGCATGCACTTCCGTGCTTTGCACAATGTTCTGGATGTACACCGCCGGGGTTTCATTCATTTGCTGCGTGTTCACAAAGTCGAGATGCTGTTCAACTGTGGTTTCGACTCTGCCGTGGGAAGTGTTCGCGTAGCCGGTGATCACAAAATCCCGCATGGAACTGACGGTTATGGTTCCCGTGTAAGTGCCGGGCGCCGGGTTCTTCAGGTTCTCCGTCACCGTCGGCACCGGCTCGGCGGAAAGAGTATCGGATTCGATGTCGCCGGTGACGCTGCCCGCGCCCTGGTCTAGATAGAGCAGGATATTGCCAGCCGCCAGAAAATAGCTATGGGCGTTGAAGACGCTGACCGCAACCGTGTGCTGCTGGCCATTGCTCAGCACGCCGGCGAAGGGCGTGAGATCGACCCGGTAAGGAACGAAGTCGAGCGTTTGCACGCCGGGAAGCGGTTGCCAAAGGAAAGGATCGATACCGCCGGTATAGATCCATGGGTACACCGGGGCCACTCCAGCCGGCCTGCCGTCGATCGTGATCTCCGCTTCGCGAAATCCAGTATTCGGACAGTTGTTGAATTTGGCAGCAACATTGGTCGGCGAGCAGGAATACCAGAATTCATCCTGGCTTTGGCTTTGGGTGATGATATCGAGATAGGCGCGTTCCACATTGGTAGGGAATGCAAATGTCTCGGCAAGCTGGGATTGCGTGTTGTTGAGCGCAACAGCGCCGCCGGCTGCGTCAGGCAGTGGCAGGACAGCGTCGGGAACCTTGGCGGCAGGTGCATTCGCAGCGGCTGGATAGAACTTCAGGGTTGCATTCGCGTAGATGATGCCGTTGTAGTCCGTGCCATTGTAGACGCCGACAAAGTTGCCCAGGTCCGCCTCGCCGGTCTGCGAACTCTTGAAAATTGCGCTCAGGTCGGTGACGTCGCGTTCCACATGCCAGGATGGGCTCAAAGTATTGCTGGGCTCCGCCGTTGTTCCGTAATAGATGTTGGCATGGCCGAGGTAAAACGATGCGGTACGATCGAACTGGGTCCCAGCGGTGACGGTAAAATCGGCTGTAAAAACAACTTTCGCCCACGGACCGGGACAGCTTGCGGGCGGCGTGTAGGTGAATGTTTTGGAGTTGAAGTCGGCGAATTCCTCATTCTTAAATAAGGAGACGACGCATGGTTTGGTTGCGGGGCGCGGAACCGGAGGCTCGGCTGTTACGGGGTTGGCAGATCCGACCGTGGGCGAGCTTGGCGCAATGACAACCTGCGCCGTTGCCATGGAGAGAAAAAGCGTCGCACCTGCCGCGAAAAACAGAGGCGCTTTCAGCGAAGAACTGATCTTGGATTTGAGCAAAGGGTGACCCCCAGAAATGGAATAGAGGAAAGCTTACAACAAGTGCCGATTTTCTCCGCCACCGCAATTGCGTGGGCAGCGAGAAAAGGCGCGGATGGAATCCGCGCCTTTTCTCGAGGACGTGTTTGCTGTTTACGGGAGCTGCGGTCCCTGGCCTTTCCCCGAACCGGCGGGGCGGACTCGGGCGAAGGTGGGAATCGGTTGTTCCTCTCGCGGATGCGCAGGCGCGCCGCTGCGCATGGCGCCGTTCAACGAGCTGCCAAGCGGGCGCAGGTTCATGGAAGGCTGTGGCATCACGCTCTGATGCTGGGTCACGATGATCGCGCTGGCAGGTTCTTTGCCCGCGCAGCGGTAACTGTGCGGGGTGCTTGCGTCGAAATAGACGGAATCTCCCGGAGCGAGGGTCTGTGTCTGGCCGCCGTGGCGAATTTCCATTTCTCCGCTCAGCACATAGAGGAACTCAAAGCCGGCGTGAACGTGGGACCGGACTTCCACATTTTTCTTGAGCGGAACAAATTCCGCCAGGTAGGGATCCAGAGTGCGGTCCGGAACCAGATAGCCGAGGCTTTCAAAGAAATAGGTTGGATCCGTTACGCCTGTCTGCGGTAAACGCACCCGCTCCGTTCTCCTGTGGACGCGGAACAGGGTGTGAGGCTCCGGTTCAAAGAAGTAGGAAAGATCTTTGCTGAAGACCATGGCGATCCTCGCCAGATTGCGCAGCGTAGGAACGACACGGCCGGTTTCCAACTGCGAGAGAAAGCTGGGTGAAAGACCGGTGTGCTTGCCCATTTCGACCAGGCCCATGGATTTTTTCAGGCGAAGACGCTTGATTCTTTCCCCGATTTTTTTCTCTCCGATGAACAGCTCCGCGGTTTCCGGGTCAATTTGTTTGGTTTCAGGGGTCGTCTGGGGTTCCATAGCAGTGCTCCTGAGCGATTAGATGCCTGAGAAGGGAATTTGCATTCAGGAGATTGAAACACTATTCGGCGATATCAAGCCGACCAGCGATTCTTACGATAGGGTGAAACTCCCGGACGGCGTGATGTGATGAACAACCATTCCGAAACCTCCTACATCACACCTTGTAGTGTTATCGAGCACAACTCTTTTCACATCCTTGCATTCTTGCAGCACTCCCGATCCATACTCTCGTTATCTTGCTTGCGCTCCATGGAAATTTTTCCGCAGATTCTGCTCACGGGTGCCTCTGGACTGATCGGCAGCGCGCTTGCGCTCGGATTTACTTCTCAGTCGATTCCGTTCACCTCTCTGGTGCGCCGGGCCGCGCCTCCGGGTTCTTCGAGCATCGTGTGGAACCCCTATGAATTTGAGTTTCGCGAGGAAATGCGACGGCTCAGCGGAATCCGGGCCGTGATTCATCTGGCGGGTGAGAATGTAAGCGACGGCCGCTGGACGAAAGAGAAGAAGCAGCGCATCCGCAGCAGCCGGGTGAAAACCACGCAGTCGCTGGTCCAGTTGCTTTTCCGTCTGGAGCAACGGCCGGAGGTTCTTCTGAGCGCCTCCGCCACGGGTTTTTATGGACATCGCGGAGCGGAGATCTTGACCGAAGCGTCTCCGCCTGGCGAGGGCTTTCTGGCGGAGGTTTGCCGGGAGTGGGAGGCGGAAGCTGAAAAAGCCGCGGAGCTGGGCATTCGCGTAGTCAACCTGCGCTTTGGAGTGGTTCTGACGCCCGCGGGCGGGGCGCTGGCCAAGATGCTGCCAATGTTCCGCATGGGAATGGGAGGACGGCTGGGGAACGGAGAGCAGTGGATGAGTTGGATCTCGCTGCCGGAGATTCCACGGGTGGTGGACTTTTGTATCGGGAATCCAAAAATTCAGGGGCCCGTGAACGTGGTGGCGAACCCGGTGCGCAACCAGGAGTTCACGGAGATGCTCGGGCGGCACCTGCATCGCCCCGCATTACTTCCGGCTCCGGCCTTTGTGCTCCGGCTTGCGGTTGGAAAAATGGCGGATGCCGCTTTGCTGGCGAGTACCCGCGCCGTGCCGGAAAAGCTATTGAAAAACGGGTTTATTTTTCAACATCCGACCTTGCCGGAGGCCCTGCAACACATGTTGCCGGTCTGAAATGCGGACGCCGAGGCTGGCAAGCCGTCCGCGTCCCGTTGGGGCCAAAGCACATCTGCTAGGCTGAAAGCCGCATGGCTTCCATCCAACGAAAATTGGCAAGAATCGGCTTGACAGGGATCAGCGCGGCCGGGGCGGCGCTGCTGGCCGGATGCGGCATGGCCGCGGCCCCGCAGCCCCCGTCGTTGCACCTGCCCAAGCAAGTCAAGAATCTCGAGGCGACCCGTTCAGGAAACGACGTAAAGCTCGTCTGGGACACTCCGAAGGAAACCACCGACAGACTCAAGCTCACCGGCCCGGTAAAGTTTCGCATTTGCCGGAAGCAGGGGAAATCCGGCTGTTCCAACATTGCAACCACCAGTGGGACGCCGGGGCGACCCGCCAGTTACACCGACCACTTGACGGCGGCGCTGGCAAGCGGTCCGCTACGCTCGGCGAGTTATGAAGTTTACGGGCTGAATCAACATGGCCGGAGTGCCGGGCCGTCGAATGCGGCGACCGCGCTGTTAGGGGCAGCGCCCCCGGCGGTTGTGGGTCTGACCGCCGGAGTGACGGAGCGCGGGGTGGTGCTGCGCTGGCAGCCCGCACCTTCGTTGCCGGCAGGCGCGGAAATTCATCTACATCGAACGCTGGTTCTTCCGGCGGGGGCGGGCAGGCAATCGTCTTCCCGCTCGCCGGTGGCCGAGCCGGAGGAGCAGACGCTGGGCGTCAGCCTGGACGCAGCGGGAAGGGATCCCGGAGTGGCGCTGGACGCCGGTGTGCAGTTCGACCGGACATACCGGTACACCGCAGTCCGGGTGGTAAAGCTGACGGTCGACAAGCAAAGCCTGCAGGCGGCCAGCTCCAGCAGCAAGGCCGTAGAAATAACGACGCGGGACACGTTTCCGCCGAAGGCTCCGCAAGGCCTGGCTGCGGTGCCGGTTTCCGCCGCGATCAACGGCGGTCAGCCCGAAGTGGACCTGTCCTGGTCGCCGAATACGGAGACAGATCTGGCCCAGTACCGTGTCTATCGCCGGGAAATCGGCAGGCTGCAAGCGACCAAGACGCCGCCGCAGCGGATCGCTCCCGAGAAAGACTCGGAGCCGTTGATCGCACCCGCATTTCGTGATCTTCATGTGCAAGCCGGACATACCTATGCCTACAGCGTACGCGCGGTGGACACTGCGGGAAACAGGAGCGCACCTTCCGCGGAGGTGCGGGTTACGGTGCCGGGAAAGTGAGCCCAGGCACAAGTTTCTGGCGGGATTCCGCAGGGTGAGGAACATCCTGGCTCTTCGAAGCGTAGTACCTTTGTGAGCCGGCAGGGCCGACCTGCCGAGAACCTGAAGCGAAACAGGAGAACGATGGTGCAGTATTGCCGATTTCAGACGGACGATGGCCCGCAATATGGGGAAGTGGCGGTTCGGGCGGGTGAGCTGTGGATGGAGCGAGTGATCGCGGCGCCGCCGGAGGACTGGAGCGTGATTAGGCTGCGGAAAGATCTTCCGCCGCAGCCCTTGTCGGAGCTTACATTGCTTGCGCCGGTGACACCTTCCAAAATCGTTTGCGTCGGGAGAAACTATCGCGATCACGCAACGGAGCTGGGGAATGAAGTTCCCAAGGAACCGCTGCTGTTTCTCAAGGCCCCCTCCGCCATCCTGGCGCCGGAAGGAACCATTCGAATTCCAGCCTTGTCCAAGCGGGTGGACTTTGAAGGGGAACTTGGGGTCGTGATTGGGCGGCATTGTTCCCGGCTTGGACCGGAGGAAGATGTGCGGCCTTACATACGGGGCTATGTGATCGTCAACGATGTGACGGCGCGTGACCTGCAAAAGTCCGACGGTCAGTGGACGCGCGCCAAGGGCTTCGACACCTTCTGCCCGGTGGGGCCGATCGTTATGGGTGGGCTGGACGTAGAGGCGGGCGTTCCGGTGACGACCCGGTTGAACGGAATCGTGAAGCAGCACGGATCGACGAAGGATTTTATCTTCGGCATTGCCCACCTGCTTCGCTACATCTCCGCCGCGATGACGCTGTTTCCCGGAGATTTGATTCCGACGGGTACGCCTGCCGGAGTCGGCCCGATGTATCCAGGCGATGTGGTTGAGGTGGAGATCGATGGTCTGGGAGTTTTGCGCAATCCCGTCGCGGCGGAGTGAGCAGCCCTGGAAGTGGCTTGCCGCGCGGACAATTAGAATTACAGGGAGGCTAGGCGAACGCGTTGGCCGGCGAGGGTGTTGAAGAGGCTAGGGAGAAAGGTAACCGGAATGCGCGTCGTTGTACTGATGATTGAAATCGAGCAGCCTGAGGGACTCTCGGCTCGCAAACTCGTCTTGGAGAGCAGCAAGCACAATGTCCTTACCGCTTACAGCGGGAAGGACGGCATTCAGCTTTTCAAGCGGTTCCCCAACGTGGATGCCGTTGTGGTGCATGTCGATGTGTCGGACCAGACCTTTTCCAACGTTATCGTTCAACTTCGAGAGATCCGGCCTGAGGTGCCCATTATCGCGCTTTCGCCCGTCGGAGACGTGGTGTTGCCGGGAGTGGATTATGTAATTCCAAGTCACGAGCCGCAGGCGATTTTGAGGGTGCTGGCCAGGCACTTTGGCGCGTCCACATCCAATTAGAAAGGTTGTGAGCGGGTCCGCAGGCGTGGCTGCGGTGCCGGAACCTGATGCGAATCGGCTTACCGGTGCGTCTAAGATGGTAATAGGCGCACAAACGGGAATCGAAGGACAGGCGGAGGAGACGGAGATTATGTTGAAGAATGAATTGGAGCAGCTTCGCGAGATGACGGTGATTGTGGCCGACACCGGAGACATTGAAGCAATCGAGAAGGTGAAGCCACAGGACGCGACCACCAACCCTTCGCTGATCACCACCGCGACGCAGATGCCGCAATACCAGCCGATCATGGATGGAGTGCTGAAAGAAGCGAAAAAGAAACTGGGAGCCAGCGCGAAGGACAGCGACGTAGCCAATCTGGCGTTCAAGCACCTGGCGGTGGAGTTTGGAACGCGGATCCTGAAGATCATTCCGGGACGTGTTTCCACGGAGGTCGACGCGCGGCTGTCCTATGACACAGAAGCGACGCTGAAGCAGGCGCGAGAAATCATTCAGCAGTACGACGAGCATGGCGTTTCGCGAGAGCGGGTGCTGATCAAAATCGCCTCGACCTGGGAAGGGATCAAAGCGGCGGAGATTCTGGAGAAAGAGGGCATCCACTGCAATCTGACGCTGCTGTTCGGTATTCACCAGGCGATTGCCTGCGCTGAGGCGAAGGTCACGCTGATTTCGCCTTTCGTGGGGCGCATCCTGGACTGGTACAAGAAGGACACCGGCAAAGACTACGTGGGTGCGGACGATCCGGGCGTGCAATCGGTCACCAGAATCTATAACTACTTCAAAAAATTCGGCTACAAAACGCTTGTCATGGGCGCGAGCTTCCGCAACATTGGAGAGATCGAGCAGCTTGCCGGATGCGACCTGCTGACCATTTCCCCAAAACTGTTGGAAGAACTGGAAAGAAAGCAGGAAGAGCTGCCGCGTAAGCTCGATCCGGAGAATTCCAGGAAGATGCAGATCGAAAAAATCGCCATGGACCAAAAGACCTTCGAGAAAATGCATGCCGAAGATCGGATGGCGCATGACAAGCTGAAGGAAGGCATTGAAGGCTTCAGCGGTGCGCTGGAAAACCTGGAAAAGCTGCTGGCAAAGCGGCTGACCGAGCTCGGCGCGGGCAAGCAGGAGACGGTCGGGGCTGCCAGCCGCTAATCCGGCAGAGTGGCGCACGGACCGAGGATTCACCGGAAAGCGCCGCGATCACCTGCATCCCGATGGGCAAAGGATGCAGGTGAGGCTGTCAAACTCCGGTAGCTTCAATGGTGGCGCCGATCATGGCGTCGAAGCCCATGCAGGAATTCAGCATCAGGTGGTAGATGCGGTAGTCGTTCCATTCGGCGTGGTAAAAGTGTCTGACGTATTCCGCGCGGCGCCGGTCGGTGGCCTCAATCTCCCTCTCGGCCAGTTTGGCCTTATCGGGGAACGTCTGCTCAAACCAGCGCACCTTGCGCGCGGTGGAAGCATAGACGAAGGTGTGGAAACACTTCGGCACCCCATGGAGGACGCAGGCCGCGCCCCGGCCGACGATGACGCATTTCCCGGCGGCGGCTCTCTCCTTGATGACTTCCTGGATGAGTTCCGTCATCCGGGTGGCGTCAAAGATCTCCCGCTCGGTTGCGGCGGCGGCACGTTCATTGCTGCCGTGCCAGAAGGCGCGGCCCATCTTGTTGTACCAGGGATCGAGCTGTTCATCGCAGCGCTCGGCGACGGCATCCGCTACGTTGGCGCGGCGGGCCACTTCCTGGACCAGGGAATGGTCAATGAGTTCCCAGTCCAGATGCTGCGCCAGGAGCCGGGCATACTCCGCGCCCAGGCTGCCATACTCGCGTTCCACTGTAATGGTCTGAATCACTTGGCCCACCCCGGGCAGCAATACACAATCACGTAACGAACCCGTACCATCAATGGTTTAGGATGCATTGCCGGGCTGTTTCGCTGCAACTTTTGAATGCCGGACGAGCTTGGCCTATTGGCGAAGCTCCACGATCGTAGCGCCCGCGCCGCCTTCATTGTGAGGAGGCTCCGTGACCCGGGCAACGCCCGGGTGCTTGGTCAGATACTCGCGCAATGCGCGGCGAAGGATGCCCATACCGCTGCCGTGGACCACGCGGACCCGCGGCAAGCCCTCGAGAGATGCCGCGTCGACAAACTTCTCGACTTCGTCTATGGCTTCTTCCACATTCCGGCCGATGACCTTCAGCTCGGTTGCGATGGCGGTTTCACTCCGCGCGCGGGCGACAGTGATGCCTTTGCCGGGGCTTGCCGCTCCTGGGGCAGCACTGCGCATCCGCTCCGCCGCGGGCGCAATCACTTGCGCGATGTCACTGCGGGGAATGCGCATCTTCAAGGCACCGGCTGTCACCTCAAAGCTGTCGGCATCCAGTTGTCTTTGCACCACGGCGGGCTTGCCCAGCGAGCGTAGCTGGATCGTATCGCCGACGCCGACATTCCGCACCAGGTGAGGCTGTGCGTTGGGGTCGCCGCGGTCCGCGCCTGTCCGGTGGGCGATTACCGTGGCGTCCACCTGTTCGCGAAATTCGCGGCGCAATTTCGCCATGCCCCGGTCCGCGAGTTTGGAGACTTTCTGTTGCGCGGCCTTGTCTTCAATCCCGCGTAGCGCCTCGCGTGTCTGATATTCGAAGCTTTTGAGCAGCGAGGCGAGCTTACTTTCCATCGCCTGCACCTTGCGCTGCTGCTCCTGGAGTCCTTCGCGCTCCAGCTTCTGGCGTTCGCGCAGGAGTTCCGCCTGCTGCCGCTGCAGTTCCGAGCGTTCTGTATTCACCGCCAGCAGGTCGGCGTGCAGCCGATCGAGAAATCGTCCGATCTCTTCGGTCTGTTTGCCGAGCCGTTCACGTGCCTCGGCGACAATTGCCGGATCCAGGCCAAGCCGTTGCGCGATGTGGATGCCCGCCGACACTCCTGGAACCCCGATCCGGACTTTATAGGTTGGCGCGAACGTCTCTTCGTCAAATCCGGCGGCGGCGTTCCGCACCCCTGGAGTGTTCGCCGCGTAGACTTTCATGGAGGTGTGGTGGGTGGAAATAAGCGACCATGAGCCACGCCCGGCAAACCGGCCCGCAATGGCAGCCGCCAGCGCGGCACCTTCTTCGGGGTCGGTCGCGGAGCCAAGTTCGTCGAGCAGAACCAGAGAACTGGCGCTGGCCGAGGCAAGGATCGCCTTCAGGCGAACGATATGCGCGGAGAAAGTCGAGAGGTTCTGCGCGATCGACTGAGAATCGCCGATGTCAGCCAGAACAGCATCGAAAACGGGCATCTCGATGGCCTCCGCAGGAACCGGGATGCCGCTCTGAGACATCAGCGCAAACAGGCCGACAGTTTTGAGCACGACCGTCTTGCCGCCTGTATTGGGTCCGCTGATGACCAACTGCCGTGCGGCCCCGGTCATTTCCAAATCCAGCGGGACAATGGCCGGCGACTCGGCGCCCTGTGAATACGCCTTCGCCTCGCCGCGCAGGCGCTGCTCCAGCAACGGATGCCGCGCGGCCTTGAGAACGATGCGCGCAGCGCCGCTGGCGTGGAGAACCGGTGCAACGCAGGCGTAGTCCCTGGCAAAGCGGGCGCGCGCAAACAACGATTCGATCTCCGTCAAACCGGCTGCGCAATCGGCGATGACGCCGGCATGGCTGGCAATCTGGCGTGTCATCGCCGCGAGCACGCGCTGGATTTCTTCCTGTTCTTCTTCCAGCAGTCGCTGCAGGTCGTTGTTGGCTTCGATGGTCTCCATCGGTTCGATGAAGAAAGTTTGCCCGCTGGAACTTGCCCCATGGATGACGCCTGGAACGCGGCGTTTCCATTCCGCCTTGACCGGGAGCACGAAGCGCTCTCCGCGAATTGTGATCAGGTCCTGCTGCAGCGAGCCCTCGCCACCGAGCCGCCGCAGGATACCGCGCAGGCTGTCTTCAATGGATCTCCGCTTTTGCTCCATCTGCCGCCGAATGCGCGCCAACTCCGGAGAAGCGTGATCGGCGAGGGAGCCGTCGGCTTCAAATTTCCCATCGATCGCTCTCCAAAGCTCGGCGAAATTCGATTGCAGCAGAGGGGCCGCGAGCTCGAACAGCGATCGGGTGGGCGCCGGTGCCGCATTCGCAGGAGAATCGATCCCTGTCCGCGAGATGCCTGCTTCTGGAATTGGGCGGGCCCACTCCTGAAACGCGCGAAACCTGCCAACCAATACCGCGAGGGTGCGAACTTGCTCGGCCTCGAGCACCGCACCGGCGATACGGGCGTGCTCCAGCAATTCGGTGGGATCGACCAGGCCATGGAAACCAAAGCTGTGACCGCCCTGGATGAGCCGGAGGCACTCCGCAACGCGCCGCTGCTCGGTGGCGGCCCAGGCCTGGTCGCCAGACGGTTCCAGCCGCAGAGTCCAGGCGCGTCCTGCCGCTGTGCTGGCGTAGCCGGCGACCAACTCGCGAAGACGGGGAAACTCGAGCGCTTCGGCGCTGGTGTGCTGCAGCGGACCGGGGATTTGGGGAAACATGGTCGAACTCTATGGTAACGGCGGATAGAGCCAGTTTTCTATCCGCGCGTGAAAACCCAGCGCTCAACCGGAAGCGATCTCGGCCGGTGGTGAAGCAGTTGCGAGTTACTGGAGGTACCTGCCGGAAGATTCCCGGGCGAAGTAGCGTTCGGCATCGGCCATAAAATCCTGGAGCGTGGCAAACTGTTTGTCCGCGACATTTGTAATTCGTCTTTGGTCCTTCTTACTCATCTCGTTCTCGAAATCCTCATGGACGATCACGCTGCGGAAGGGCACATTTTTTCTTTGAAACTCCAGGCATGTCAAACCCACAAGACGAGCCTTCGATCCGTCTTTTACTCCATAAAGGTAAATATCTCGTGTGGACAATGGAAACCGCCAATCGACCTCCAAATCGTCTCTATCGGGTAGCGGCTGGTAATTCGGGCCGGGTTTATAGCTCGCGAGACTAGAGGAGATGAAATCGTTCAGCGACTCATAGAAGAGACTCTGAACGACCTCTCGTTTGAACATGTGCATGTTACTGACTTTGGCGACGGTCTGGGCGAATTGCAGTAGCGCAGGATAAATGTGCTCGGCGGTGGTTTCGAGATAGAGTCTTCCCTGAGATTCCCGCACCCCGTTCTCCGAAATAATCCTGTCGAATACTTTTCGCTTGGCCGGGGTATCGATTTCATAGGAATACGAGAGGCGCATGAGAGTCATCCCATGATCACTGATCCGAATGCGGCCGTCCGGAGTCGCCGGTAGATCCAGAAAGATATCGACCATGTCCCCATCCTCATGGTACAGAGGGGCCACTACCTGGAACTCATTGAGCCGTCGTTCCCGGAAGGTAATGTGCTGATTGAACTCAGCTCTCAAGATTTCCCGAATGTCCATATCGCTATTGGCTCCCGAACAAATTGGCTTGAGTGGTGTCCGGAAAGAACCTTGATGCATCCCGCGGTGTCAATTTTACAATTTTGAGAAAGTACTGAACCGCCTGTTCATACGACGCAAATGCGGTTGTTTTCGTTGCGTACTTTTCAGCGGTGAAACCCGCATCCTGAGCCGCCTCCGTCGCTTGATGGATGTGAAAATCCCAGTGCGGGTGAATTGCGTCTCCCGCCCCAGTGAACGTTCCATGCTTTCCGTTGCAGCGCAGTAGGGTGATCTCGGGCCGGCCGTCGTTGCCGTTGTATCTGAGTCCAACGGAGAAATTCTCAGGCAGATCTTCATTCTTCCGCATGAACATCGAGAAGGTTCCCTTTGTGCCATCTATGGCCTGCATTTGGCATTGTTTCGCCAGTCGGCATCCACGATCTTAAGTGCTCGCGCAGGCGCTTCGCAGATTTCTTTTGGGCAGGAAATCAGAGCATCAATCTCAACATCGCTGTAAGCGGCCACAGGGAAGGATCATACGAGGCGTGCTTTTGGAAGGTCAACGATATTCTTGGTCAAGAAGCTTACTAAACTAGCTCCCCACGCGAAAACTGACCCTTCATTCGACCACTTGCAAGGATCCGGCCCGGCGCTGCACTACTGGCACATCCCATCCTTCGGATAGCCCGCAGTAGAATCAGACTCAGCATGGAATTTCCTTCTGTAAGAATGCGCCGTTTGCGGCGGTCCGCCCCGATGCGCGCGCTGGTGCGCGAGACTCGCCTGCATCCCGGTGCGCTGATTGCGCCCCTCTTTATTTGTCCCGGTGAAGGGATTCGGCGGCCCATCTCCTCCATGCCCGGCGTTTTCAATCTTTCCATCGATGAAGCGATCCGGGATGCAGGCGAGGCGGCAAAGCTCGGCATCGGAGGATTTCTTCTTTTTGGCCTGCCGGAAAGCAAGGACGAAGCAGGCAGCGGCGCGTGGCACGAGGATGGAATCGTGCAGCGGGCGCTGCGAGCGATGAAGCGGGAACGCGCTTTGGACTCCGCTCTGCTGATCGCCGACGTCTGCCTGTGCGAGTACACCTCGCATGGACATTGCGGCATGGTCCGTAAGGATGGCGAAGGCCACGAGATTGAGAATGACTCCAGCGTAGAACTGATTGCCCGCACGGCGGCTTCGCTGGCGCGCGCCGGGGCAGACGTGGTTGCGCCCAGCGACATGATGGATGGCCGCGTGGCCGCCATTCGAAGTTCACTGGACGACGCGGACCTGCACGATACTCCTGTGCTTTCCTACGCGTCCAAGTTCGCGTCAGCTTTTTACGGGCCGTTTCGCGAAGCCGCCGATTCCGCTCCGCAATTTGGCGACCGCCGCAGCTATCAAATGGATGGCGCGAACCGCCGCGAAGCCATGCGGGAGATCGAACTCGATTTAATGGAAGGCGCGGACATGGTGCTGATGAAGCCCGCGCTGCCGTATCTGGACATCATTCGCGAGGCGCGCGACCGCTTCGATGTACCTCTGGGGGCTTATCAGGTTTCAGGCGAATACGCGATGCTGCAGGCGGCTTTTGAGCGCGGCTGGCTGGACCGCGAGCGGGCCATGATGGAATCGCTCGTCTCCATTCGCCGGGCGGGAGCCGACTTCATTGTGACGTACTTTGCCAGCGCGGCGGCGAAACTCCTATGATTTGAGAGTGGCCACGGATCCGCGGTGTGGCAGCCATGGTGTGGCCGGGAGGTTTTCCAATGAGTACAGCTATCAATGACATCGCTGTCCTGGCGGGACGCGAAGCCCACGGCTCCGCGACCAATGACGCACTGCTGTTTGAGTACAGCACAGCCGCCGATCCGATTTCTTCCGGTGCGACTCCCGCCGTTCCGCTGGCGGAGTTTTCCAGTGAGCTGTACGCGCAGGGGCCCAGCCGCATTATTCCGCTGGATCTTTCAGAAGCGTTGCACAGCAGTGCTCCCGCGACCGGGCCGTCGCTGGCAGCGAGCTTTATTCGCCTGGCCGATAACGCCCCGGTGGAGACGCACGTGAATGCAACTTCAGAGCTTTTCTACGCGATCCAGGGGAGCGGAGTGTCGCGCATAGGTGGGCAGGAGATTGCCTGGGCCGCGGGCGATTTCTTCACCCTGCCCGGCAGCGCGGCGCACCACCGCAGCCATGGGACGGCAGCTCTCTATTGGGTGAACGACGCGCCGCTGCTGGAGTATCTGGGAGTGGAACGGAAGCACGCCAGATTCGCTCCCACCCATTACACCCGGCAGTCCCTGAAGCAGGCGTTGGAGGAAGCCGCCGCCGATCCACAGGCGAGCAGGAGAAGCCGGGTGAGCCTGATTCTGGGCAATCCAAATTTCCAGCAGACCATGACGGTGACGCATGTTCTATGGGCGATGTACGGGCTGATCGAGCCCAACACGCGCCAGCTTCCGCATCGGCACCAGTCAGTTGCGTTGGACTTTATCATCGAAGCGCAGCCCGGCTGTTACACACTAGTTGGGACGGAATTGAACGCGGATGGAACGATTCGCGATCCTCGCCGTATCGACTGGAAATCCGGCGCGGCGTTCGTCACGCCTCCCGGCTATTGGCATGAGCACCGCAATGAGTCGGGCGCGCGCGCCTACCTGACACCGATCCAGGACGCGGGTCTGCACACCTATTTGCGCACGCTCGACATCACGTTCTTCCAAGAGGACGAGTAGCGGACTGGAT
>DAHVZT010000051.1 GCA_027323885.1 Acidobacteriaceae bacterium | reverse complement strand
TGCAAAATTTGTTGCTCCATAAGCTACTCAGGTTCCAAATGCTGTGAAATCGCTGGGTGAACTTGTAATCAACAAGATGCGCTGCATCGTGAGCTGGATGCAACTAATTTGGTTGGATTTTGCCGGGACCTATCGCACCGGGCTGCAGTGAAAGCCGGGTTCCCAGGCCGAGTACTGAAGCCGCTTCAGCATGTGCCTGACAGGACCTACGGTCCGTTGCCGCATTGCGGCCCATTATATTCGCAAAGCGCACCCCGGCCGATTTGCTAGAATTCGACGTTGCTGTATCCACAAACGACAGGAGCGTGCATTTTTGACGGCGCACAGCAGGCATTCTTTACGAAAAACTCCAACGGGTATCGAAGGCTTCGACGAAATAACCTATGGCGGCCTGCCTGCCGGGCGGACCTCTCTGGTCTGCGGAAGCGCGGGTGCGGGAAAGACCGTTTTCGGAATGGAATTTCTGGTTCACGGCATCGTCGACTTCAATGAACCGGGCGTTTTCATGGCATTCGAGGAAACGGAAAAAGACCTGGCGGAAAATGTCCTGTCCTTCGGATACGATCTCGAGCGATTGCAATCGGAACGCAAATTGGTAATCGATCACGTTTCCGTCGATCGCCTCGCCGTCGAGGAGACGGGCGAATATGATCTGGAGGGTCTCTTCATTCGCCTGGGAGACGCGGTAGACAGCATAGGGGCCAAGCGCGTCGTTCTCGATACGATTGAGGTTCTGTTTGCCGGGTTGAAGAACCACTTGTTGGTTCGAGCTGAGCTTCGCCGGCTGTTCCAATGGCTCAAGGACCGTGGCCTGACCGCGGTTGTAACAGGCGAACGGGGCGATGGAACCCTTACCCGCTACGGCCTGGAAGAGTACGTGGCAGACTGCGTGATCCTGCTGGACCATCGCGTCACGGATCAGGTATCAACGCGTCGTCTCAGGATTGTCAAGTATAGGGGCAGCAAGCACGGGACGGATGAATATCCCTTCCTGATGAGCGAACACGCGATCTCGGTCCTGCCAATCACTTCCGCGGGGCTCTCCCATGCAGTTTCTTCCGAGCGAGTTTCTTCCGGCGTGCCCGAACTCGATGCAATGCTGTCTGGCGGGGGATTTTTTCGCGGCAGCAGCATTCTGTTGTCCGGGACCGCGGGAACCGGCAAATCCAGCATGGCGATGACGTTTCTGCTGGCCGCCTGCAAGCGAGGCGAAGAGGCCTTGTACCTCGGGTTTGAAGAGTCCACCGATCAAATCGTCCGCAATATGGCTTCCATCGGACTGGACCTGAGGCCATGGATCGACAAGGGACTGCTTCATTTCCATACGGTCCGTCCAAGCAGCCTGGGACTGGAAGGGCACCTGTCCTCCATCCATGCGATGATCAAGCGGGTTCAGCCCAAGGTTGTCGTCATGGATCCGATCAGCAATTTTCTTTCCGTCGCTGACAAACTCAGCATCAAGTCCATGCTCACGCGGCTGGTGGATTTTTTGAAGGCCCAGCAAATCACCGGCCTGTTTACGCATCTCTCTACCTCAGGTGGATCGCTCGAGAGCACGGACCAGAATATTTCTTCCATCATGGATAGCTGGCTTCTGCTTCGCGACATCGAACATGATGGCCACAGAAGTTATGCTCTCTTCGTGCTCAAGTCGCGGGGCATGGCGCACTCGCACGAGATGCGAAAGTTCATGCTCACGGATAGCGGGGTACGAATCGGCGATAGATACACGAGTGCTCTTCCGTCAAGCGAATCCCGCCTGGGAGGCAGAGCATGAAACCGGCGGGCAGTTCGGGGGGACACAGTTCACAATCCAAGGATCCCGCGCAGTGGGTTTTGCGCCTGTACGTCGCGGGCACAACCCCGAAATCGGTGGCCGCCTTTAACAACCTGAAGCGCATTTGCGAAACGCACCTGCAAGGCAAGTACAAAATTGAACTCATCGATCTTCTGGTAAACCCCGCGCTGGCGCGAGGCCATCAGATCGTCGCGGTTCCAAGCGTCGTCAGGCAATTGCCGGCTCCGGTCAAACAGGTCATCGGAGACCTTGCCAACGAAGAGAAGGTATTGGTTGGTCTCGATTTGCGTCCGGCGGAGACGGCCCGGAGCGAAAAATAATGAACCAGGATGAAAGCGGCGACAAAAAATCCAGCTTTCCCGCAACGGATGCGGAATCCGAGCCGAATTCGGGGCTGAAGGAATTTGAGAGGCTGGTTTCCGCTCTTGCCCCGCCCACCTACCACTTCCGTCTTTACGTTTCCGGCAACACTCCTCGCTCTGTGGCGGCCGTTACGAATGTCCGGCACATTTGCGAACAATATCTGGCCAACCATTACGAATTGGAGGTCATCGACGTCTATCAGCAGCCGAAGGAAACCAAGGCTGCCGACGTGGTGGTCGTACCGACTCTGATCAAGGAACTGCCTCTGCCGGTGCAGAGATTTGTGGGAGACATGTCGAAGACCGAGAAGATTGTAGTGGGGCTGAGGCTGCGGCGTTAAAAAAAGAATGAACGATCTAGCGACTAATCACCTTGCGGTGCTCCGCAATGAGCTTGCCTCGCTGCGGATCAAGCTGACTGCTGCCGAGCATGAACTTGCGGAAGCGCAACAGATTATCTCCGCAATCCGTTCCGGCGAAGTCGATGCCGTGGTGGTTTCCGGGCCGGAAGGCGATCAGATCTTTACCCTGCAGGGCGCGGAACATGCCTATCGTGCTCTGGTGGAAGAGATGAGTGAAGGCGCGGCGACGCTCGGAGTGGACGGGACCGTCCTGTATTGCAACCAGCGCCTTGCCGACCTGATGCAAATTCCGATGGAGCATATCATCGGCGGCCCGGTGGCCGAACTTTTCTCTAAAGATTCCAGCAGCTTGATTGAAGCGCTGTTTTCGCAGGCCCAGGAAGGGCTGCCCCACAGCGCGGAACTTGAGCTGCGCGCCGGCGATGGCCACGCCGCGCCGGTCTATGTCTCGCTACGCGCCATGACTTCGCTGGAACCGATCACGATCTGTATGGTCGTTACCGACCTGAAGGAGCGGAAACGAAACGACCAATTGCTCGCCGCTGGAAAGCTTGCCACGTCGATTCTGGAAAGCGCTGCCGAAGCCATTGCGGTCTGTGACCAGGAGGGCTTCATCATCAAGGCGAACGAAGCTTTTGAACAGTTGTGCGGCTCGAACCCGGTTTGGCAGCCATTTGAAAAAGTGATGCCAGTCCAGTTGATTGACGACCCGGCGCGCAGCTTTTCCATTGCCGCAGCTCTGCAGGGCGATGTGATCCGCGCCCTGGAGGTGACCTTCCCAAAAGAAGAATCCAAGCCGATTTCTCTGCTGCTCAGCGCATCACCCATCCGTGATGGCGCCGCCGTCATTGGCTGCGTGCTGACCGCGACCGACATCACCGAGCGGAAACGCGCTCAGGCAGCTGTTCTGCGAAGCGAAAAGCTCGCCTCCGTCGGGCGAATGGCTTCCACGATTGCGCACGAGATCAACAATCCGCTGGAAATCATCGGGCAATCGGTCTACCTCGCGAAAATCCAGCCCTCCCTGCCGGAAGAGGCGAAGTCGTTTCTTGATCTCGCAACCGCCGAACTGGAGCGCGTCGCGCATATTACCAAGCAGACGCTTGCGTTTCACAAGGAAAGCAGCACGGCCACGGAAGTGGATCTGCGAGAAGTGACAGACGACGTGCTGAAGTTTTTCAATCCACGCTTGATGGTGCGCGGAGTCATCGTAGAAAAGCGCTATGGGGAAGTGGAAAAGATCAATGGTTTTGCCGGTGAGCTCCGGCAGATTGTCTCCAACCTGTTGTCCAACAGCATGGACGCGATCGACACACGCGGACGTATCTGGCTGCGCATTCATCCCACGAGCAGAAGGGATGGCCGGCAGGGAGTGCGGTTTGTCATCGCGGACTCCGGTTCGGGAATCCGGCCAGAGGCGATGAAGACGATTTTCGAGCCTTTTTTCACCACAAAAGAGGTGATTGGAACGGGGCTGGGTCTGTGGGTGACCAGACAGATCGCGGAGAAGCACGGCGCCACGATTCGGGTACGCAGCAAAATCGGATCGGGAACTGTTTTCTCCATAGACTTCCCAGCGGCCTCAGTACCCATGGCCGCATCGACAGTAGAGCAGGACACACGAGCTTATGAAGAAACGAATTCTTGTGGTTGACGACGAGCCTGTATTGGCGGACACCCTCGCCACCATTTTCCGGTACGCGGGCTACGAAGCGACTGCGGTTTACAGTTGTGAGGCTGCCATACCCATTATTGAAAAGTCCCAGCCGATGATTGTCATCTCGGATGTGGTGATGCCGGGGATGAACGGAATCGCGCTCGCGACGAAGATCCAGACATCCTACCCTTCGTGTGGCGTTCTCCTGTTCTCCGGGAACGCGGATACCCAGAGTTTGCTCGAACTCGCCAGGCGAGACGGTCACGAATTCGAAATCCTTGCCAAGCCCGTGTCGCCACCGTACATGCTGCAGAAGGTAGCCGCCCTGGCAGAGCTGCACGGTCTGTAAAGCGCACCACCGGGCCGGACCGAAAGAACAACAGCAGGCCGCTTATTAATGCTGACGTGCAAATCCCCTGGAGTGGATGCGGATTCCGACGCTGGCCATGCGCGGCGTACCCAGCGTAAGAATTGGGGTCCGACCCACATCGATGGCGCGATTCAGCATGTTCGTCACCCCTCCGTATACTTCCATGCGAGGGCCGAAGCTATGCGCGATGTACCCGTCGAGCTGAAAATACCCATTCAGCAGAAACCGGTTGGCATCGTCGTCATACTGGCGTCCGCTCAGAGTGCCAAGCAATTCCAAGGTTCCCAGCCGGCTCCTGGTGGCGCGGACCTGAGTTGTGGCCATGTTGTGCGCCACCTGCGGAATCCATTTGCCGACGAGAGAAGGCTCCTGCGAAAACTGGGTTACGGTGGCGTCCGCGTATTGGTAGCCGCCAGTCACGTAGAGCCAGCGCAGGGGCTCGGACTGATAATCCAGAGAGAAACCTGGGCTGCGGATCTGGCCCAGGTTCTCCCGCTTATTCAGGACCTGGCTCGGCGTCACATTCAGCGTGAGCGCGATGATCGGACGGTTGACCTCCGTCCAGAAATAGCTGGCCCTGACCACGGTGTTGCGCGAGGGCAGCGCAATCTCCACGCCGCTCTCCCATCCGGTGGCCCGCTCCGACTGCAGATTGGGATTGGCTAGCGTGACTTCCTCGCCCACCTGACCGCGCCGGTACAGCTCATTCAGAGTGGCGGCGCGAAAAGCGCGATAGGCCGACCCGGTGAGCGCGAAATGATCATTGATACGGCGGACCACGCCCACCTTGGGATCGGCGAGTGTTTCACTGCGATTGGGAATGGACTTGCGAACGATCGGTCCGTGCCCGGTCTGCAGGAACTGCAATGCGTCGAAATTGAGGAAATTATCGATGCGCAGGGAGGCGGTCGCGGTCCAGTTCTTCCACTGCAACAGACCCTCCGCGTACCCGCCGGTGGCGCGTTGGCGCGCGGAGGTGTCGGAAAGGCCATTGGGCAGTCCGTGATGTATCGGAACTTCGTAGTCCGTCGCCCGGATATCGTCCACATCGCCACCCGCAATAAGAGTGAGCCACGGGCGCAGGGGCTTCGACCACTGCGTTGCCCCGCCAATCTGCTGCGTGGGCACCTGCTGGCGGCGGGTGAGAAACTCGCTGTCCTGGTTGCTGGCCACAGCGGAAAAGGTCTGCCGGTAATGCTCCTGGTCGCCGAAGGCCTTCAGAGTGAAGGTGCCTGCGGTTTCACTCGTCCAGTCCATCCCGCTTGCGTAGCGCCATAGCCGCGTTCCATTGGTTTGCAGCGGAGTTCCATTGCCACGCGCTTCGTTCAGCACGTTACCGCGCAGGTATGCGACTCCCCGCTCGGTAATGGTCCGGCGCAGGTCGAGCTCGCCATTTTCATAGTGCACGTTGGCGGGAGTATCTACCGTGCCGCGGAACTGGGGCGCAACCTCGATGTATCCGTCTGTCCGCAGAAAATCTCCGGCCACCAGTCCGCTCCAGGGGCCATGTACGCGCGTCGCGAGCAGGGAGGCATGTGGTGTGTTCTCCTGCGCGTAGCCGGTGTCCAGAGCGTAGACTGTGTGCTCCGGTTTGCGCTCGATCATGTTGATGACGCCGCCAATCGCGCTGCTGCCATACAGATCGGAGACTCCGCCGCGTACGACTTCAATGTCCTCGATGGCCAGAGAGGGCAACTGGTCCCAGTAAATCCAGCCTCCAAATGGATCATTGATCGGAATGCCGTCGGCCATCACCAGTGTGCGGCTGGCGGCGGTGGAACCGAGCCCGCGTAAGGACACGCCTTGCGACGTTGGATTTGCAACCAGGGTGCTGGATCGCCGGAAGAATTGCAGGCCGGGAACCTGACGCAGGCGATCGCCGACTGTAATGGTTGCGCTGCGCTCCAGGGTTTTTTGGGAGACGACACGCACGGTATTCGCCGACTGATCCAGTGCGAGGGCCGTGCGGCTTGCGGTGACGACAACCCGCTGGACGTTTGAAGCCGCTGCGAGTTGCAGTGGAACGGAATGGGCCGCCGAAATCTTCTGCTGGAATGGCGCATACCCCGCGATCCGGATGCTGACGATTGCAGGGCCCGTCAGCGGCGTTGCGATATCGAAGGCGCCGCTGGAATCAGTGACTGCCTGCAGCGTATGATTCCCAATCTGCACCTGAAGCATCGCCTGTGGCACCGGCCTTCCAGCAGGGTCCAGCACTTGTCCCGAGTAATGGTGATCTGCATTCTGCGCAAAAGAGAAACATGTCGACAGAAGGAGGATGATGGTCAAAAGCTGAGTTAATCGCTGCAACAGATCTCTTTCTTGAATCAGATTACTTACCTGCGGAACTGAATCTCTAGCCGCCCGCCTTTGCTCGCATTGCTCTCACGATTACGCGAGCGCTCAGGGATCAAAAAATTCGCGATCGATTCAGCGGAACGAGAGATCAGTGTCCCTTCAGCGACTGCAAGTAGGCGACCAGATTGTCCACGTCTTTCGATGAAGTTGATGGCGGAATTGCAGGCATCCCCTGAGATGCCTTCGCTCCGTGAAGCGTGTCGAGGATCTGTTGCCGGCTGAGCCTGCTTCCCACGTTCGCCAGGGAGACCTTGCCGTTGGCGGCACCACTTGTGGTGTGGCACATGATGCAGCTCCCGGAATCGAAATACTGCTTTCCCGCGATTACCGGCGACATTTCAGGCGAGGCCGTGGAGACAGCGGTCCCGCCGCTGCTGGGCGCACTATTGGTTTTGCCGTTGTAACTCACGCGCCAGATGGAGTTGGATCCGTCGTCGCTGAACATGAGCGAGCCGTCCTTCGCAACCGCGACGCCCACGGGCCGGCCCCACACGGTTCCATCAGGCAGCACAAATCCGGTGACAAAGTCTTCATAGACTCCCGATGCATGGCCCTGTTGCAAAGGCACGCGGATCACTTCATACCCGGCACGCTGATTCTTGTTCCACGAACCATGCTCGGCGGCAAAAATGTCGCCGGCGTATTGCGAAGGGAACTGATGTCCCTCGTAAAAAACCATTTCCAGCGACGCGGAATGCGGTTGGATCAGTACATCCGGCGTAATCACCTTGTCCTTCAACTCCGGATGCTTGCCCTTCAGCCTCGGGTCCCAGTGCCCGCCCATGTAAAACCACGGCCAGCCGTAAAATCCACCTTGCTGAACGTGGGTGATGTAGTCCGGGACAAGGTTGTTTCCCAGCATGTCGCGTTCGTTGACAGAGGTCCACAACTGTCCGGTCGTGGGATTGAACGCGATGCTGACCGGATTGCGAATGCCCGACGCATAGATCTGAAAATCCTTACCCTCCGGCGTGTACTCCAGGATGTCCGCGCGATGTAGCTCAAGCGGGTGCGTGTCGGGATCATCCACATTGGAGTGAGAGCCCACGGAGACAAACATTTTGGATCCGTCGGGAGAAAAGATCACGTCGCGTGTCCAGTGTCCGGCCCCGCGGGCATTTCCGCCGCCAGGAAGGTCCGGAACAATGGTTTGCGCGGGTCCAGTCGCTTTCAGGTCACCATTGTGATACGGAAAGCGCACTACAGAGTCGGTGTTTCCCACATACACCCACTTGGGGTTCGGGCCGGGCGGATAAAAGGAAATTCCGAACGGCAGATTCAGGCCGGTGGCGAACACCTCCGACTTCTCCGGCTTTCCATCCTTTGTGATTCCTCGATATACAAGGATTTTGCCCGGCTCGCTTTCCGCGACGAAGATGTCTCCGTTAGGCGCGACGCGGAGCAGCCGTGGATTGTCCAGACTGGTCGCGTACAGTTCGACCTTGAAGCCGGGAAGTGTCTGCGGCCATGCGTTCGCCGGACGGGGGACCACATGAGGGCTATTGGCTACCGGAACCGTGGCGTAGGGCTGCGGAAGGTCTCCAAGAGTGATCTTCCTGAAAACTCCAGGCTTTTCCTTTTTCCAGTTGGTGAACGCCGACTGGCCCGTCTCTACGTTGTTCGATTCCTTGGCGGCCGTGTCATCGGCCGTTGCGGTCATTGTCACAGCGCACGCGAAAATCGCCGCTAGCGAACAGCAGGTCAAAGTCCTCATCGAAACTCCTTCAGTCATGCGCACAGCATTCTTCGCATTGGATGCGATCTTACGTTGCGTCGAACGACGCCACATCGACAACAGTATATTCTCTGCGCCCCCAAGTTCCGCGCCAGGCCTGCTCGGCCGTTACGATAAACTTTATTCAGCAGATCAGGACGACCTCCGGTGAATTCAGCTGTCACGCTTACGCACACTGTCATGCAAGTCGCCAGGCGCTGCGGTTTTCATCTGGCGGGAATCGCCCCTGTTCTGGAGCCGGAAGATTCTGGCGCCTCAGAAAAGGCGGCGACCAGCAGGAATGTTTCCGAGCTGTCGTACTTTCCGCAGTGGGTGGCTGAAGGACGAGCATCTGAAATGGAATATCTCAAGCGGCGCGATCCTCAAGGTAGGCTGCTGCGGTCCTCGGTGCGCGTACCGTTTCCCTGGGTGCGCTCGGTGATTGTGTGCGCGGTCAACTACAACACCAGTCAGCCTTACTCGATCGATGCCGGGCCGACAGGCGCGGGCTGGATTGCGCGCTATGCCTGGTCGGGGAACGCGAACCTGAAACAGACGGACCCTTCGTCCGCAACTACTCTGCCGCCAACGGACTACCACGCGGTGATTCGCGGCAGACTGGAGCAACTGCGCGAAGCACTTCAGCAGGAGCTTGGGGATTTCCAGGCTCGCTCCTTTGTCGACACCGGCCCTCTGATCGAGCGGGTGTACGCCAAGTATGCAGGGCTGGGTTGGCAGGCGAAGAACACCTGCCTCATTCACGAGTCTTTGGGATCGTGGTTTTTTCTCGGCGTAGTCCTTACTTCCCTGGAGTTACCTGCCGCAGAGTGGGTCCAGACAGCGGCAGATCGCTGTGGCAGTTGCACGCGTTGCATCGACGCGTGTCCCACCCATGCCCTCGAGCCCTACCGGATGGACGCTTCCAGATGCATTTCCTATCTGACGATTGAAAAGCGCGGTGCTATTCCGGAAGAACTGGCCGCGAAGACTGGCCGCAATGTTTTTGGCTGCGATATTTGCCAGGAGGTCTGCCCGTGGAACAACAAAGGCCACGGCCCGCCTGTTACCGATTGGCCGGAGCTGCAGCCGCGCAGGGAACTGGTGAATCCTGCGCTGGATTGGCTCGCGGCTATGGATGAGGCCGATTTTCGTAAGACCTTCCGCGGTTCGCCTGTGGAGCGAACCAAGTTCGCCGGATGGCAACGAAACGTTGTGATTGCACGGAACAACTGCGGGGCTGGCTGCATGGAAGACTCTGCCGGGCAGGAGGAATCCCGGTATGATTCGAGTAACATCCCGCAAC
>DAHVZT010000046.1 GCA_027323885.1 Acidobacteriaceae bacterium | reverse complement strand
CCGCCGGTGGCGGCGGTGAAGCCGACGTAGGCGGTATTCCCACCCACCACCTGGGGAATGTCGATGGCCTGGGAGAACAGGAAGGTCTTGTTGGTGACCAGGTCGGTCAGTTGCATGGCCAGGGTGGTGCCATCGTAGGTCACATGCGCCAGCATGGAATCGCCGCTGCGCAGAAACACTCCGCTGGGGGTCATGTCCACGGCGGGTATGGTGGGCATCGCACCATCGGTAAATACGCCGGTCGAATCGGTACCCTCGCCGGCGTTGTTGTACAGGTCGAATTTGATGGCCACGCTCTTGCCGATCGGGGCATAGCCGAGCGCACCGCCGGTGCCGCCCAGAGCATGCACTCCGGTGTTCTGGATGGTGAAGGTGAACCCGTCGGCCACGGCGTTGGTCAACTGAAAGGTGAAGTCGCTGGTGAACGCCTGCACTCCCACCGGCTGGTTCCAGAAAAAGCTTCCCGCCTCATTCGTGCCGCCGTTGGTCATCTCCATCAGGTTGCCGGTATTCACCACCGTGCCGTTCAACGTCAACCCTGTGGCCGATGGGAAACCGCTGCCGAAGTTGATACCCGAACCTGCTGTCTGAATCACATAAACCGCGGTTGCAACGTTACTGTTGTTCAAACTGGGGTCAATGGCGATGGCGTGGATCGTCATGGATGTCGCGACGGAGATCGGAGCCGTATACCGGTTCGAAGACGCCGTTGGCGTAGTCCCGTCCGTGGTGTAGTAAATGGCCGCTGCGGTATCTGTATCCGAAAGCGTGATGCTCTGCGCGGAGGTATAGGTTCCGCCCACTGGCGAGACGCTCACCGGCGGCGTCTGATTGGAAAATGTAAACGTAGCGCTGCTCTCTGGACTTTGGATAAAGCCGCCCGCGCTTGCGATCGCGCGAATCGTTGTGTCCGTATCTACGGAGATCGGGCCTGTGTACAGCGTAGAGGCAGTCGTCGGCAGCGTTCCATCCAGCGTGTAGAAAATGTTCGCGGAAGAAGTCGCTGTGGAAAGCGAGACCGTCTGAGCGGTAGCAAATGTGCCGCCGTTGGGAGTAATTACCGGAGCAACCGCCACCGGCTGGTCATGAAACAAGCCATAGACATCCACTTGATCCCACGCTTCGACATATACCTTCCCATTGGTGACCACCGGAGTGGCAAACTTGATTGCTGGCCCGGCGCCGTCCCGGCTGGCGTCGGTGCTGCTTGCGTAAAGCATGTTGGAAAGGTTGGTCGCGTCGAAGGCATACAGCACTTCCGGTCCATGAGTTATATACAGATCGGTGCGGACCGCCCAGGCAATTCCATTCTGTGTGCCGTCAGATGAGACAGAGAAAGTGCCGCCGCGGAGGGATGGGCTGATGTTCGCTACGCTGGTGGGTGTGGTACTCAACACTCCGCTGTCGATGCTGAACATTTTCGGAACATCGTTGGAGCCCCATAAATAAACGTTGCCGTTCCAGTATGCGGGCGTGCTCCACAGCCCATTTGTCTGTCCCGTGATGTCCTGCAACGCGTTCGTATTGTAGGTGACACCTGTGGCGTAGCCCCCAAGATTGTCACGGTCCAGCACCAGAATCCGGCCTTCCTTGCCGACCTGCACCATAATGTGAGGGTTTGCGCCAGCCTGATCGGGCAACATCAAAATACCGCCGGAACCCTCGTCCAGGTCCTTGGAACTCAGATATGCCTGATTGAACGGCGTAAATGCGTCATCCGCCGTGAGACCGCCATTCGCCAGATCGAAAGCGACGATGCTGTCGCCAAAGTCGTCGTTCGAGTTGTATGGAGGATAGCTCGCATATGTGCCGTTCCCGGCCGCCAGAAACAATCTTCCGGCTGTTCCGCCATTGTCGATGACCATGCCGGCGCCGGACTGCCACACGCCGTTGCCAATTCCATCGGGAGAAAGACACACTGCCGCGGTCTGGGCTAGGGTCGTGGCGTCGTAGGCAAATATCCATCCGTGCCATGGGCCATGGTCTCCGTGCGCACTGAATCCGAAATAGACATGCCCGTTGTAGTAATCGACCGCCGTGCGCTGGTTCTCCCAAAGCGGGTCGAACGACAGCATGCCGCCGGAACTTCCGGCGCCTGTACCCGGAACCGTTGCCTTAATGACCACTGGGCTGTTCGCCTGCTCCGCGCCGGTCAGAATGTTGATGGCATGCAAGCGCAGGAAGTAGGCGCCATTCTCGACAGTTGCGCCCACCACGTACATGGTGTTCGTCGCAGGATTGATCGCGGGTGTGCCCGTGATTCCGACAGTCGGCGCAATGTCCGGAGAATTCGTGGCCGTCCATGGGACTGGAGTTGCGCCCGGCCCCGCCCCGTGCGCCGCATCCAGCAGGGTGATGTGCCAGATGGGATTGGCGTTCGCTCCCGTATTCGAGTCCGCGTCGAAGGCGTAGATGGAGTCCTGCTCCGTCGCAATGAACAAGACGTTGTGGATCAGCCCGTCGCTCATGGTCAGACCGTTCACATAGAGCGGTTGGGCGTAGGTGGACCCATCCACCGGGAGCGAGAACAGCTTGCCGAACATGGTTGGATTCACGTTGGCTGGCATCAACTCTGTCTCACTGGTGTTTTGCCCTTCATGCGTCACGTCGTAACGCCAGGTCGGCACCGTTACAGGTGTAGGAGTTTGCGCCAGCAGGGGAGGCATCGTTCTCCCGAACAGCAAGGCCAGGATCACGATTGCGAGAGTGGAGTATTTGTTCAAATACGTGGCAGCGGCGGAAGGCGAGCGCCAACCTGTGGGAAAACAGGGACAGAAATGGGCGGACATAGTAGTGCCTTTGGGAAAAATTTTCGGGGAAGGGGGTTTTACAGGGGGGTTCTACAAAGGAGAACGTGGAACACAAGCAGGAAGAATTCAGGTATTGCCACGAGCGCCATTGCACTCAAATGCTGCGGTATCTCTCTGTCGGCGCTCGCGTTCGGCAGGATCGGGAGGACACCCGCCATTGCGACTAGCTGAAATTAGCAGACAGGCAGACAAGTGTCAACAGAAAAATATGACCCTGTCGTTGGCGGATGACGTTGGAACCGCTGTCGCGTTCAACCTGTCCAACGGTCCGCTGGGCGGGTGTGGCCGTGTTTCTGGACGGCTAAATGAAACGCCGTGATCGTTCGGTGCATCCAAAGTGCAAGCCGCAAATAGGGGCGCGGCGCAGAGGCCAGGCACAAACTAGCAGGCTTTCGCAATTTCATAGACAATAGTGGACACGGCGTGGTATGTCCTTTCGGCAGCGCTGGGTATCGGTTTGGCTGTAGAACTTTGAGGGGAAACTGCTGCCAGTTTCCCCTTTCAGCAGGATTGATCCATTCATATTGAAGATGAGGCAGCAAGGAGAAGTCAGATGGAAAGCAAAACAGCACAAAACATTCAGGACACATTTTTGAATACCGTCCGCAAAGACAAATGCCAGATTACGATTTATCTGGTGAGCGGCGTAAAGTTGACCGGGCGCATTCGGTCTTTCGATAAATATTCCGTTCTGCTGGAAAACAACAACCAAGAACAACTCATCTTTAAACACGCAATTTCTACCGTAGTCAGCGGCAAACCCGTGCTGATGGGCGAACATCGTCACGTACCAACGACCATGGCCGCCAGTAACGCGGGGGTGGCAAGCCATACGCCCCTGTCGGCAGATGCGAGTGTTGCCGCCCACGGGCATGCAGTTACTCCGCATGCCTCCTAGCAAATCTGCCATGGGTTATGGATGCAAACGGTGCCCGGCCTCTCGAGTAAGTGAAGCATTGGTGAGAGAGGCCGTGGATCGTTGATCGATACGCAGAATCCGCGCCGTTCCACGTCCCCTGTGCGGACTCCTGGGACGGGCGAAAGGACGCTCATCGTCGCCTGTGAGTTTACCGGGCGCAAATACCGCCAAAAGCTGCCTGCCTCTGCACGCCTCGCGAAGGGAGCCCTCGAGGCCATCCAGGAAACTTCTCCCGCCGCTGCCGCAGATCCGGAGCATTGCCGCGCCTCTTCAGAAACCGACGGGAGGGACTCAGCGTTACCATCCGCTGGAGCGCCAGCTCGCTCCAGCGAGTCCGCACTTTCACCCGAGGCCGCCGAGTGCAGGGAACTGGCCGAGAGCGCCGGCGCCGACGTGCTGGAGGTGATCGTTCAGCGCAGAGACCATCCCGATCCGGCCACGCTGGTGGGAAAAGGTAAGCTGGAAGAGATTGGCGCGAGGGCGAGCGCCACCCATGCCGACCTGATCGTCTTTGAACAGGACCTATCTCCTTCGCAGCTACGCGAGCTGGAACGGCTGCTTCCGTGCCGTGTCATCGATCGCACGCAATTGATTCTGGACATTTTCGCGTCCCACGCAAGAACGCGAGAAGGCCAGCTCCAGGTCGAACTGGCGCAACTGGAATATATGCTGCCGCGTCTTGCCGGGCGTGGCCGGTCCATGTCTCAACTGGGCGGTGGTATTGGAACACGCGGCCCCGGAGAAACCCAGCTTGAAACCGATCGGCGCAAGATCGGCCGCAAGATACAAATCGTCAAGACGCGGCTTGCCTCGGTGCGCAGCATCCGCCAGCAACAACGCCAGCGGCGGGAATCCGTTCCGGTACCGACGGTTGCGCTGGTCGGCTATACGAATGCAGGCAAAAGTACGCTGTTCAACGCGCTGACGCAAGCTGGGGTGCTGGAATCCTCGCGCTTGTTCGCAACACTGGATCCCAAGCTGCATGTGCTCGCCCTCCCTTCGCGGCGCCGCATTCTGCTGTCGGACACGGTAGGATTCATCCGCGCGCTGCCTCACACGCTGGTGAACGCCTTCCGCGCCACGCTGGAAGAAGTACAGATGGCGGAGGTGCTCATCCATGTGATGGATGCCTCGAGTGAGTCGCTCGCCAGCCATCGTGAGGAGGTCGAAAAAGTCCTGAAAGAGCTGGAAGTGGCGGACAAGCCGCGGATTGAAGTGATGAACAAATGCGATCTGCTGCCGCGGGGAGCCGGGGAAGTCGCGCAATGGCAGCCAGGAACCATCGCAGTTTCGGCGCGCGACAAGACCGGCCTCGATACGCTGCTCGCGGCGCTCGATGATGCACTGAAAGAAGACCCACTGGAAGAGCGGGAAATGAACATTCCGCAGAGTGAAGGCGCGGTGCTCGCTGCGCTGGAAGCGGGAGCGGTCGTGCTGCAAAGGGAATTCGAGGGCGATACGGTCCGCCTGCGGGTTCGCGGCCCAGCCTCTCTGATGGGCAGATATCGCGTGTACTGGGTCGATGAAAACCCCTGAAGGCTGGAGAGTTCGAAGTGCAATTTCCTGGTTTTAGAGAGTAGGCCGGATGCCTGAACGAAGGACTTGCTGTTGCGGGCATCCGGCCTGCCGGACCTTGACCCAGGTCCGAGGCGATTGCTTCCAGTGTATGCCAACGGGCGTAAGAGTCAAATCTGAGTGGGCCCAGGCCGGAATTGGGACCTGTCCCGCTATAATAGACAGACCGGATGGAAGCGTTCTAAGTCAGGTAGAGTTGGGCTTTTGGCATCCAGCACCAGGATTGACATTCAAGAGAGCCGTTTGTTAAAAAATATAGTTCATACAGCCAGACTTACCAGATAGACCAGCGTTCGTTTTCCGCCTTTACTGCTGAACTCCGAAAAAACTGATGAATACGATGCTGCAACAGCTTAGTGGACTTGTGCTCGGTTCCGTACCCACCATGATTCTTTTTCTGGTGACGCTTGCGGCTTACCGGCTGCTCGTACATAGTCCTTTGACGAAGGTCTTGCGGGAACGTTATGCGCGCACGCAAGGCGCTATCGAAAAAGCGATGCAGGCCATTGCAGCTGCGGAAGCTAAAACATCCGAGTACGAACGCAGATTGCGGACTGCGCGGGCGCACGTCCTGCATCGTCGTCAGGAGCGGCTCCACGCGGTTCACCTGGAGTCTGAACAGATTTTGGCCGAAGTCCGTGCAGCCGCCCAGCAGCGCGCCGCGCTGGCTCAGATCGCCATTGAACAGAGCATGGCGGCGGCTCGTCTGCAGCTCGATGCCTCCATCGACGAGTTGGCCGCGGAAGTGGTGCGGGCCTTGGTTTCGCCCCGCCGCGTATCCCGGCAGGAGCATCTTTAATGGACTTCCGTAGGCCGGCAATGATCTTTGACCTGCGCCAGCAGAGTCTCCGGTTTCTCTTTCCCATGGCCGCTGTGGTATTGCTCTGGGCAAGCTTTTCGGGGAGTTGTTTCGGGCTCTCTGCGCAAAACGCGGCCGGGACGGCTCCCGGTAAGCAGACCGCACCTTCTCCGAACCAGGGGAATTCCGCGTATCAGCGTTACCTGAAAGAACGGCACGACGTCGAGAAGTATCAGCGCAAACTGGAACGCAAGGAAGAGATCAAGGAAAGTAAGGTCGAGAATCCAGAAGCCCACGACGATGCTTACCAGTATCGCCACGCGCCCATCGTGCGCAGAATCGCCCATGCCCTCGGCCTTTCGACTGAAGTTGCTGCGCGAATTTTTGAATCGCTGAATTTCCTAGTCCTGTTGATTGCTGTCGTCTGGTTTCTGGCGCGTCTTTTGCCAAGGACCCTGCGCAACCGGAAGGAGCGCATTCAAAAAGAGATTGAAAACGCACGCGCAGTCACGGAAGACGCGAATCGCCGCCTGGCGGAGGTAGAGCAACGGCTCAGCAGGCTGGATGAAGAAATCCACTCCTTGCTAATGCACGCGCAGCAGGAAACCGCGGCAGAGGAGCAGCGTCTGCGGGCCGCGCTTGAGGAGGAAAAGCACCGCATCATCGCCGAGGCTGAAAATGAGGTGAATGCGGCAAGCGCGAACGCCCAGCGCCAGTTGAAAAATCTGACTGCGGAACTGGTGATTGAACATGCGCGGCGAGGCATGGCGGTCAATGCCGAAACGGACAGGCTGCTTGTGGATGACTTTCTGGCGGAACTGCCGTCCCGCGCGTCTACCGGGGGAGTGAACTGATGAGCGTGTTCGCGGCCCAGTATGCGCGTGCGTTGGCGGATGTGGTGATGGCGAAGAAGCTGGATCCGCGGCAAGTCGAAGCTCAGTTCGGCGACTTTCTCGGTACCCTCCGGGATAGCCGCGAGCTTCAGGAGATCTTCGGCAACCCCTCCATCACGCTGGAAACAAAGTTGAAGGTGCTGGAGGCGATTGCGCCGCGCCTTGGCCTGGCAAAGGAGATGCGCAACTTTTTTGCGGTCGTCCTGCAGAACGGCCGCATCGATGCGCTGAACTCGATTGCGGAAGAGTATCGCAAGGAGATGAACGTTCGCCTGCATGTTCGCCAGGCGACGATTACCAGCGTCCGAGAGCTGGATCCCGAGGAGAAATCGGAGATCGAAGCCCAGGCGTCAAAACTCGCCGGAACCCAAGTACATGCGGCCTTCCGGCGCGATCCGTCGCTGCTGGGCGGAGTGATTCTTCGCATCGGCGACACGATCTACGATGGCTCACTGCGCGGCAGGCTGGAAGAACTGCGCGGGAAGCTGCTAGCGAACTAAACAAAAAATTCAGACTCCAAATTGGAAGCGGAATGGCGCAGATTAAAGCAGACGAAATATCGCAGTTACTTCGGGAGCAAATTGAGAACTTCGAGTCGCGGGTCAAGGTCGACGAAGTCGGAACCATTATTTCCCTCGGCGACGGCATTGCACGAATCCACGGGCTGGATAAAGTGATGGCCGGCGAGATGCTGGAATTTCCCCATGGCGTAATGGGGCTGGCCATGAACCTGGACGAAGACCAGGTGGGTGCGGTACTGCTGGGCGACTACACGGAGATCAGCGAAGGCGGCCAGGTCAAGCGCACCGGAAAGATCATGAGCGTCCCTGTGGGAGATGCGATGATCGGGCGCGTTGTGAACGCCCTGGGCCAGCCCATCGACGATAAGGGTCCCATCGCGACGGACAAATTCCTTCCCGTGGAGCGGCTTGCTCCGGGTGTGATCGATCGCCAGCCCGTGAAGGAGCCGATGGCTACCGGCATCAAGGCCATCGATTCCATGATTCCAATTGGACGAGGACAGCGCGAGCTGATCATTGGCGACCGTCAGACGGGCAAAACAGCCGTTGTGCTCGACACGATTTTGAACAGCGCGAAGAACAACCTGATCTGCGTCTACTGCGCGATCGGTCAGAAGCGTTCTTCCGTGGCGCAGGTTGTGCAGACGCTGACCGAGCATGGCGCCATGGACTATACGATCGTTGTGGTCGCTTCCGCTTCGGAACCGGCGCCGATGCAGTACATCGCGCCGTATGCCGCAACGGCGATTGGAGAATTCTTTCGCGACTCCGGACGCCATGCGCTGGTTATTTACGACGACCTTTCCAAACACGCGGTTTCTTACCGGGAGATTTCACTGCTGCTGCGCCGTCCGCCGGGCAGAGAAGCGTATCCAGGCGACGTGTTTTATCTTCACTCGCGGCTCCTGGAGCGCTCGGCAAAGCTGAGCAAGGAACTGGGAGGCGGGTCGCTGACTGCGTTGCCGATTATTGAGACGCAGGCTGGCGACGTTTCCGCCTATATTCCCACGAACGTGATTTCCATTACGGACGGGCAGATCTTTCTGGAAACCGACTTGTTCAACAGCGGCATTCGCCCTGCCGTGAACGTCGGACTTTCTGTGAGCCGTGTCGGATTCTCCGCCGCCGCCAAAGCTACCAAGCAGGTCGGCGCAACACTGAAGCTGGACTTGGCGCAGTATCGTGAACTGGCGGCCTTTGCCCAGTTCGGCAGTGATCTGGACAAGGTGACGCTGAGTCAACTCAATCGCGGCCAGCGTCTGACGGAGCTTCTGAAGCAGAAGCAGTTCGCGCCACTCACGATGGAGAAACAGGTCATCATCCTGTATGCCGGAACCGCAGGGTTGCTGGATGACGTGAAGGTGGAGAGCGTGCGTGATTTTGAGGAGGGGCTGTATCCGTATATGGAGGGGGTGCAGGCCGCCGTGCTGAATGACATTGCCACCAAAAAGACGCTGGATGACGACCTGAAGAAACGCATGACGGACGCCATCAAGGAGTACAAGCAGAATTTCTTTTCCGAACACCCTGAAGCTCATGTGGACGCCGAGCAGGGCAAATCGAACGAAGCTGGACGCGAAGAAAAGCGCAGTTCCGATCAGAGGAGTGCGGATCAGGCGAGTGCCGCGCACGCGGACCAGCAGAAAAAGAACCAGCCGACGGCGCAGCCGGCGGGGAAATAGCCTCCACTCATGGCCAACGTTCTCGATCTACGACGCCGCATCCGCAGTGTGAAGAACACTCGGCAGATCACCAAAGCCATGAAGATGGTGGCCGCGGCCAAGCTGCGCCGCGCTCAGGAACGTGCGTATGCATCCCGCCCCTACGTGAAGATGCTCAGCAGTGTCCTGGATTCCCTGATTCGGCGTGTGGACATCTATGACCCTGAAACCGGGGAAGCACGGCATCCTTTGCTTGTGGCCCGGCCGGAAAAAAAAGTGACGGTGGTCATCGTGACCGGCGATAAGGGTTTCGCCGGAGCATTCAACACCAACGTGTTGAAAGCGACCAACCAATTCATCGGGGAACACTCTGACGTTGATCTGGACCTGGAGTCGATCGGCCGCAAAGGGCGCGACGTTTTGCGCCGCAGCTATTCCGTTGCCTCATTCTCAGACGACCGGAAGATGGAGCATCGCGCGGCGCCCCGCTCGCGAAAGGCGAGAATTGAAATCGTCGGCGAGCATACCGGAATGCTCGACAAGCTGACGTTTGAAAAGGCTGCCCATCTGGCGCATACACTGGTCGAGCGCTATACCGCCTGCGAATCGGATGCAGTCTATCTGGTCTTCAACGAATTTCAGTCTGTGATGACACAGCGTGTGCTTGTCGAGCGCATTCTGCCGATTATGGAAGTAGGCAAGCAGGACATTGCCAGCGCGACGGAAATCGACAGAGAACAGCGTGAGGAGATGGTAAGAGCCGCTCACACCGCCGGTGTAAGCGTCCAGAGTGAAGACACCCGTGAAGCCGATGAAGAGGCGAGCAAGTTCGGCACTGCGCAGGTGGACTACATCTATGAGCAGCCGCCGCGGCAATTGTTGCAGGAGCTGCTGCCCCGGTACGTGGCAACACAGCTCTACCATGCAATGCTGGAGTCCGCGGCCGCCGAACATGCGTCACGAATGACGGCCATGGATGCAGCCACCAACAATGCGTCTGAGATGATCGACAAGTACACCTTGACGATGAATCGCGTCCGGCAGGCTGCGATCACCAAAGAGATTATCGAGATCGTCAGCGGTGCAGCCGCGCTGTAAAAAACCTTCAGCATGGCAGTCGCACCGATCGAATTTCTAAAGAAAGTATTCAGGAAACCATGGCAGAGAATAGCGGACGGGTAATAAAAGTCGCAGGACCGGCGGTGGATGTGCAGTTTGATGAAGCACACATGCCGCCTATTTATGAGGCGTTGCGGATAACCAGCGAGGGCTTTGACGTGCCGGCGCCGCTCGACGTGATCGTCGAGGTGCAGCAGCATCTCGGCGAAGGACGCGTGCGCTGCATCGCAATGGAAGCTACCGAAGGAATGGTTCGCGGAATGAAGGCGGTCGATCTGGGTGGACCGATCACCGTTCCCGTGGGTCGTCCTACACTGGGCCGCGTGCTGAATGTGATCGGACAGCCGGTGGATGAGCTTGGGCCTGTGAATGCGACCGAGCATCGCCCCATCCATCGCCAGGCTCCGTCGTTCGAAGAGCAGTCCACGCGCGAGGAAATGTTTGAGACCGGGATCAAGGTCATTGACCTGATCCAGCCGTTTCTCAAGGGTGGCAAGACCGGCCTGTTCGGCGGCGCGGGTGTGGGCAAGACCGTAATCATTCAGGAACTGATCAACAACGTCGCCTCCAAGCATGGCGGATTCTCCGTGTTCGCCGGAGTAGGCGAACGTACCCGTGAAGGCAATGATTTGTGGCTGGAATTTCAGGAATCAGGTGTCATCGACCTGAAGCACCTCGACAAGTCGAAAGCCGCTCTGATTTACGGGCAGATGACCGAACCGCCCGGCGCGCGTCTGCGTGTGGCGCTGACCGCACTTACGGTGGCAGAGTATTTCCGCGATGAAGAAGGCGCGGACACGCTGCTGTTCATCGACAATATTTTCCGCTTCACTCAGGCGGGATCGGAAGTCTCCACGCTGCTTGGCCGTATGCCATCGGCCGTGGGCTATCAGCCGAACCTGGCGACAGAAATGGGCGAACTGCAGGAGCGCATCACCTCCACCAAAAAGGGCTCGGTTACGTCGGTACAGGCGGTCTACGTCCCGGCAGATGATTTGACCGACCCCGCTCCGGCAACAACTTTCGCTCACCTGGACGCCACTACGGTGCTGTCGCGACCGCTATCGGAATTGGGCATCTATCCGGCTGTGGATCCGCTCGCCTCCACTTCGCGAATTCTCGCGCCGCGCACCGTCGGCCAGGAGCATTATGACGTGGCGCAGGGTGTCAAGCGCATTCTGCAGCGGTACAAAGACCTGCAGGACATCATCGCCATTCTCGGCATCGACGAGTTGTCGGAAGATGACAAACTGACGGTCATGCGGGCGCGCAAGGTGCAGAAATTTCTTTCTCAGCCCTTCCATGTGGCGGAGCAGTTTACCGGCATGCAGGGACGCTATGTCAAAATTGCCGATACAGTGCGGAGCTTCAAGGAAGTCATCGACGGAAAGCACGACGATGTTCCGGAGCAGGCTTTTTACATGAAGGGCGACATCGACGAAGTGCTCGAAGCCGCGGGCAAAATGAAGCAGATCGCGTAAGAAGGCGGGAATATGGCAGAGACAACTTCGCTCCGGATCCGGCTGGTTACGCCCGACAGAATTTTTGTCGATGGCACGGCGGACTCCGTGTCGTTGCCGTCGCGCACAGGGTATCTAGAAGTGCTCTATCAACATGCCCCGCTGTTGGCTGAAGTGGGAGCGGGTGAGGTCACGATCCATGGTGGGAACATTGGCGACAGAGTAATTTTCGTGTCGCGAGGGATCGTGGAGGTCCTCCCGGACCGGGTCACGATTCTCGCCGAAAGCGCAATTCCTCCCAACGAAATCGATGTGGGGGAGGCTCGCCAGGAATTGGAGCAAGGCCAGCGGATGTGGAATGAAGCGGGCGATGAGAGCAAACGCTACGCCGAGGCCAACCGCACGATTTACGAAGCGGAGCAGCGACTGGCCGCCGCGCAGGGCGCAGGCCACAGCGCATAAAGGAAAATAAAAATTGATGAGAATAAAAGCTGGATGCACACTGGTGCTGCTTGCGTCCGCATTTGCGGTTGTGGGTTTTTCCGGCCGGGCGCAGGACACAGCATCGGCCTCTGCCGCAGGCAACGTACGTACGATTCAGATTCAGGCCAAGAAATTTGAATTTGAGCCAAGCGAAATTACGCTGAAGAAAGACCAGCCGGTCACACTGGAGCTTACCTCAGAAGACGTGGAGCACAGTCTGGTCGTGCCGGGACTCGGGATTCACGGAGTGATGAAGAAGGGCGAGACGACCGATGTGGCGGTCACTCCCCCAAAGACCGGCGATTTCAAAGGCAAGTGCGGTAAATTCTGCGGCATGGGCCACGGAAAAATGCACTTTGTCGTCCATGTGATCAATTAGGGCTTCGTCGGATCGTGTTGGGTTGGGCGGCGGAATTCTTGAATCAGCTGCGCGAGCCTGCGGGACCGGCATTCGATCTCAAAGCGGCGGCCGAGGACCCATCTCCAGCGCACCGGTCAGGCTGGCAATCTTGTCCACGCGCTGACGCGTACACCATTTGGTCAGCCCTTCTGCAATCCGTTCCACCGCGCGGGGATCGGCGTAGCTCGCGGTACCGACCTGGACCGCAGTTGCGCCTGCCAGCATAAATTCCACAGCGTCCTCCGCAGTGGTAATGCCCCCCATTCCAAGGACGGGAATTTCAACAGCATGAGCCGCTTCATACACCAGGCGAAGTGCCAATGGTTTGATTGCGGGTCCCGACAGTCCACCCGTTCCATGGGAAAGCCGCGCCTTCCGGGTTTTGGCGTCAATGGAGAGGGAAAGAAAAGTGTTCACCAGAGAAAGAGCGTCTGCGCCTGCATCCGCAGCGGCCCGCGCAATCACGGCGATGCTGGTTACGTTCGGCGATAGCTTGACGATCAAGGGACGCCGCGACACTGCTTTGGCTCGCTGGACCAGTTCGTGAAGCATCAGCGGATCGGTCCCGAACACCATCCCGCCGTTATGCGTATTCGGGCAGGAGGCATTCAGTTCGTACGCTGCAATTCCATCGGCTTCGTTCAACGTCTGAATCACGGCACAGTATGCGCCGATCGTGGTGCCGAATACGTTCGCGATGGCGACACACGGCAGGTTTCGGATTGCAGGGAGTTTACTCTTCACAAATTCAGTGGCGCCGACATTCTGCAGTCCGACGGCGTTCAGCATACCGGCGGCCGTTTCAATCAGGCGCGGTGCGGGGTTGCCCGCCATCGCTTCGCGAGACAAACCCTTTGTTACAAACCCTCCTATTTTGTTCAGGGCAACGATGTCCTCGAACTCCACACCGTAGCCGAACGTGCCGCTGGCCGCGAGAACCGGATTCCGCAATTCGATGCCGCAGAAGCGCACCCGCAAATCCGGAATGTGACTCGCGATCATGGCTGAGGAGAGGTGTTCGGCTGGGACTGCGAAGGCGCGGGCTGGCTATTGTCCAGGCTGGCAGGCGCCGGGTTTGTGGGCGATGCGGGCTGTTGTGCCGCCGGTGGTTCTGTCTGTGTTTGCGGCGGATTGGTCTTGGGCTCTACCGGCGGTTCTGGTGGAGCGACCTCCTGCGGCACAGCCGGGGACACAGGCGCTGGTTTGGCGGGAACCGACGTTTCACGGTTCTCCGTGGAGGTTTTTCCGGCCGTTGTCTTTTGCTCCGGCTCTCCTTTCACGTGTCTCTTTTTTCGCCTTAAAACCCTCGGCTTTAACTCCACTTCCGGATGTACCGCCTGCGACAGAACATGACCGATGCTTGCGGAGGGCTGGTTGATGTTCAACATGGCAGCAAGCGTGGCAGCGAGGTCCACCGGCTGGACCCTTCCGCGAAACACGCCGGGCGTGAAAACCGAACCGTAGAACGCAAGGGGCACATGGCGATCATAGGAATAGGGCGAGAAATGAGTCGTCCCTGTTCCAAAGGATTGCATCTGATACGCGTCGGGGATCAGCATGACATACCAGCCGCCGTTCGCGGAATAGCTGTGGGCGATGATTCGGCCGAAATCGGTCGGAGGCAGGCCGGGCTGGATAGAGGCCATCTGCAGACGCGTGTAGGTGCGGAAAATTCTCGGCTCCGGTTTCAGGCGGGCAGAGCTGGGCTTGATTTCGGAGTCCGGCTTGGAGAAGTCCGCCGACTGCAGGGCCTTCATCGCATTTGGGATCGCATCCTGAATGGCCCGTTCCGCCTCCAGTTCGTTGATGCCCGCGCGTTCGAAAATAGGAATGTTCAGCGCAATGTAGGGCAGTTCCTGGTCTGGCAGAAGATACGCGAGCTGCTGGCCGGGTGAAAAGCGGTCGTTCATGGTCTGGTTCAGGGAGGCGACCAGGGGCCTTACGTGGATGTTCGTCGCCGGGACCCCAAGCTGCTGCGCTGTCGTGGGGACCGGGGCCACTCCATGATCGGCGGAGAGAGCAATCCAGACACTACGCAGGCCTCCGGGCACGTTATGGTCCAGCCAGCGGAAGAACTCATCCAGGTTGCCATCGAGCTGGTCAACCAGTTGGCGCTGCTGCGGAGAGTCCGGGCCCACGCTGTGGCCCAGGATGTCGGTGGAAGAAATGCTGATGGTCAATACGTCGGTGACACCGCCGGAACCAAGCTTTTCTCCGGAGATCAGGGCTTCCGCGAACTGCAGTTCATACTGGATCGCAGCATCGGTGGGGCCGACTTTGGAGAAAAAAGGAGCATCGCTCGGAACTCCGGCGGCAGTACGCGCCTGAGCCGCGGCGTCGCTCTGATTGAAAGTCGTCGCCCAGTCTGGCAATGCGGGCATGTAATAGGTGGAAGTAATAAACGCCCCACTCTGCGGATCGATCCAGAAAGACCCATTCGCAGTATGACCTGCAGTCAGAATCGCCGCCCGGTCTTTCAGCGAAACGCCGAACAGCTTGGCTTCGCCCTGGGTGGCCAGGCGAACTTCATCTCCCACAGTGGTCGCCAGCAGGTTGCGCGGAGAAGCGCCTTCCTGGCTGGCGCCATTGGACAAGCCCACAATGCTGTAACGCGGGTCTTCAACAGAACTGATGGGCCGCTTGCTGTTGCGGTTCAGGTCCCACCATTGGTTGGCAGCAATGCCATGTCCGTCGGTATAGGCGCCGGTCGCGAGAGTCGAATGGCCGGCCGCGGTCACCAGGTTGCCGTAGTCGTAGTAGCAGTCCGGGAAAAACGAGCCGTGCTCCAGGAAGAGATTGAACCCTTGTCCTTTGAAGTCCTTCCGGTACCGCTCCAGATAATCTTCCCGAAACTGATCTATCACCAGAATGACAACAAGCTTGGGATGCGCATCATAGGCGCTCGCTGCGCAATTCACGGTAGATGAAATTGGCAGGAGCAGAGCAAACAGGCAGATCGATAGACGTCTCAGCATTGAGTCGGATTCTCGCACGGTGGTTTCACATCCAGCCTGATCATGGTACCAAGAGCCACGGCGAAGAGGAATCCTCGCGAAACTCGGCGGCCGCCGGGACGATACACCTAGAAAAAACTCAGCCGAGGCTAAAAGTGCGCCTCGGCTGAGTTTTTCTGCATGCCTGAGCTGCTGGCGGCCAATCGGAACCCTACAGGCCCTTCTTCACCAGGAAGAGAATCAGGTCTTTCACGCGGTTGGAATAGCCCCACTCGTTGTCGTACCAGCTAATCACTTTGGCCATATTTCCGCCAATGACCTTGGTCGAGGGGCCGTCGATGATGGACGACAGCGGATTGCCCTTGTAGTCCATCGAGACAAGTTCCTGCGATTCATATCCGAGAATGCCCTTGAGCGGGCCATCGGCTGCGGTCTTCAGCGCGTTGTTCACCGACTCCACGGTGATCGGCTTTTCCGTCACCACGGTCAGATCGACCACAGAGACCACCGGTGTCGGCACGCGCAGCGAGAAGCCATCCAGCTTGCCTTTCAGTTCTGGCAGAACAAGATGCAGGGCTTTGGCCGCGCCGGTGGAAGTGGGAATGATGTTCAACGATGCGGCACGCGCGCGGCGCAGGTCCTTATGCGGAAAATCCAGCGTGACCTGGTCGTTGGTGAAACTGTGAATCGTGTTCATTAGGCCGGAAACGATGCCGAAATTTTCCAGGAGCACCTTCGCCAGCGGGGCCAGGCAGTTGGTTGTGCAGGATGCGTTGGAGATGACATTGTGCTTCGCAGCGTCGTACTTGTTCTCATTCACGCCGAGAACGATGGTGATGTCTTCATTGGAGGCTGGGGCGGAGATGATGACTTTCTTGACGGAGCCCTGCAGATGCGCCTTCGCCTTGGTGGCATCGGTGAAATGGCCGGTCGACTCGACCACGATCTGCGCGCCCACGGAATTCCAGTCCAGCTTGGAGGGATCGCGCTCCGCAAATACTTTGATGTGCTTGCCATCGATCGAAATGTAATCCGGCCCTGCTTCCACTTTGTGGTGCAGGTTGCCGAGGATCGAATCGTATTTGAGCAGATGCGCCAGAGTCTTGGGGTCGGTCAGGTCATTGACCGCGACGAAATCCAATTCGGGATTGCCGAGCGATGCCCGCAGGACATTGCGCCCGATACGGCCAAAGCCGTTGATACCAACCTTTACTGCCATCTTTGATTTCTCTCCTGGTTAAAATTGATTTGGACAGGGCTACACCGCTATTGTACGTTCTCCCGCACCCGTACTGGAATCTCGCCAGAGATTGCATCGCAGTCTTTTCTCTACTCAATCTTGTCCTTTCTCGTCTGGTCGATTGCGATCTCGACGTTCTCGTGCTTGATTTCCAGCCGCAGGCGGTTGAACGCGCTCATGTAGACGTTGGCAATCCAGACCAGCGCAAACCAGGCGATCAGATAGCCGCGCCAGCCGGAATAAAGCATTTGAAAATGGGTGATCAGAAGGAAAAAGAGAGTGACGTAATGGCTAAAGCAATACTCGCAGGTGAAGAGATAAAAGAATTTGCGGGCGGGGAGGGCCCGGCACCTCTCGCTCCGTTCCTTGCACCATTCCCGCGGCTCACGAAAAACCTCCTCATGGGTGATCGTCCACGAGACGGAAGCGATCGGCAACGCCAGCAGAAGCAGATAGACGAACTGGTGCGAAAGCGGGCCAGGCATGAAGATTTGGATGCACGCAGGACGCCAGCACTGGCCAGCGGCCGCGGGGCGGAGATACTGGGACGGTTGGGGGGGACCCAGAGCGCCCGGTCCGCAAAGTTTGCAGCCGACGCTGGCAATATGTTACAAGCGCATCATGCGCGAGTGGGTGCGCGAAAAACTAATGAGACGCCGCAAGAAGCCGGTGACCAACAATTCGGAGTCAACCGGAAAGATTGGTCACGAAATTCCGCAGAATCAGCCATCGCCTTTACAGCCGTCCTACCCTGCGCCGTTCGGGCGCGAGGAGCAGGCGCAGGAGCCCAGCCGGACTGGATCTCTGTCCGATTCTACTTTTTCGAGGGAAACCGCTGAGGGAGCCAGGAAACCAGAACCGACGCACACCGGGAACAGCGATTCGCCACCTCCGGGTGGGTGGAGCGAGTCGAGTGAGACGGCAAAGAGCTCCGCACCGCAAGACCGCGATTTTGCATCCTTCGGGAAGGAGCGCGATCCGGCACTCCGCCAGGTCTCCGACCAGGAACAGGTCTCCCCTCTTGAAGCAGGCGGGGAAAGCGGTCCGGTGCTGGTCCATGAAACCCAGCCGGAGTCCCTGGCGACTCCGCCGGCAGCCTTGCAGGTGGCGCCCGCGAAAGGCTACGTGGTGCTTACGATCGGCCTTCCCGGTTCAGGTAAGACAACATGGTTCAAACGACGCGGCGTAACGCCGCTGTCGAGCGACATGCTGCGCAGCATTCTGTTTGACGACATTACCGAGCAGCGCTATCAGGGGCTGGTGTTTTCCACGTTGCGTTCTCTGCTGCGTGCCCGGTTGATCGCAAAAATGCCATGGAATTACGTGGATGCAACCAATCTTTCTCCGCATGAACGGCGGCAGTGGATCAAAATGGCCAGAAGTTTCGGATATGAGGTCCAGGCGGTCTTTTTCGATGTGCCGTTCGAGGTTTGCATGCAGCGAAACCTGCGCCGCGACCGGATGTTGAATGAGGAGACGATGGCCAAGATGCAGGAGCGGCTGCGTCCGCCATCCTTCAAGGAAGGCTTTCACAAAATCACCGTAGTGCGAGTAAAGAACAGTCCAACGGAAACTCCGACGGAAGCGTTCGATCCGCCGCAGGGCTAGCCGTGACGATTTCCCAGCCGCCAATCTCCTCGCAACCGGAGCCCTGGCTTCGCGGAACGCTGACAGAGATAACAGCGGAACAACGTGCCGTGCTGCACGCGCTGCAGCTAGCGCGCGAAGACATTCAGCGGTGGTGTGCCGGTCTTACGAACGAGGAGCTGCACCAGAATCCGCATGGCTTGCCTTCGGTAGCGTTCCAGTTGCGGCACATTGTGGGCAGCCTCGACCGTTTGATCACCTACGCAGAGGGCAGCTCTCTGAATGCACAGCAAACGGCGGCGCTTTCCTCCGAGGCAAACGCCGAAGGCAGCAAGGCTGAAATTCTGGCTGGGTTCGAACAGGGGATCGCAACGGCTGAGCGGCGCATTCGGGCAATCGACGCCGCGCGCTGGCCGGAGCCAAGAAAAGTGGGACGCAAGGAATTGCCGGCCACCGTCGCGGGTCTGCTGATCCATTGCGCCGAGCATACGCAGCGCCACGTCGGTCAGGCGGTCACGACGGCCAAGGTGATCCTCGCGCTGCGGAACACGCCTTCTTAGTCTTTAGGCTTTTCCACTTTGAGTGCGCGTTTCCAGAGCGCGGCCCGGCGCCGAATCTCTTCCGGAAATAGCCGAAATATTTTCTTTTCCAACCCCATCGCGCCGTGCTACAGTCGGTGCATTCCACTTTTGCAGTCGTAGCTTTCCATTGCATCACAGGCCTTGTTTTTCCTGTGCGCGCAACGACGCGTGCTGTGATTTAGGCCGGCTTTTTCGTATTTGCCTGTGCTTTCTGCGAGGTTCTCTCTTGTATGTGCCCGACCGTCCGAACCACTACGCCCGAAGTCTTCGATGCTGCCGATGCCACTCCCTCCAGCTTTTGGAAATGGTTTCTGCTTGCGATCCTATGGATCGCGGCGGCAGTTTTTCTGCTGGCAACAACTGGAGCGCAAGCTCAGAAGGTTTTTCCCAACGGCCGGCAAATCACGTTATCCGCCACCGGACTGAGCGGCGCCGGCGGAATGCCGGTGGAGTTGGCCGATAGTTGTTCGATCGTGAACACGGCTCTCCAATCCGGTTTAAACCCATGGTGAATCGCCGCTCCTGACGACCAGCACCGCGCCCGCCCAGCAGAGCAAACCGGCCTGCTTTCCGGGCGCAGTGCGGCCGATTCTGAAAACCGCGTCCTTCAGACAGCGGAGAGGTTTTCATCCGCCAGGTGGCCCATCTTTTCTCGCTTGACCTGCAGGTATTTTTCAAATTTCTCATGCGATTCGACGGCCGCCGAGATGCGGCCCACGACGCGAATGCCCGCTGATTCGAGCGCGGCGACTTTCTCCGGATTGTTGGTCATGAGCCGGACCTGCGCGACGCCCATAAGCTTGAGCACCTGGGCGGGCAGTTCAAATGCGCGGCAGTCTGCTTTGAAGCCAAGCTGTTCGTTTGCCTGGACCGTGTCAAGTCCCTTGTCCTGAAGAGCATAGGCCTGCAGTTTGGGCATAAGCCCAATCCCGCGCCCCTCCTGATGCTCATAGAGCAGAATGCCGGCACCCTCGTTTGCGATGGTGCGCAGCGCCAGTTCCAGTTGCAGGCGGCAATCGCAACGCAGGGAGCCGAAGACGTCTCCGGTAAGGCATTGCGAGTGGATGCGGACGATTGGCGGAGTACTGGAGATATCGCCCATGACGAGCGCCACCATCTCCTCCGTCGCGGAGGTTTGCAGCGACCCGGTGCCACAGTCCGGGGGCGTCTGCTCCGTGCTTCGATCTCCTACAAAACCGAAGATGCGAAAAGTTCCCCAGCGGGTGGGAAAGTCGGCGTCGGCAACTTTACGGACGTGTACAAATGGCATGACACGATTATATGGATTCTTCGCTTTACGACGGGGTGTGGCAGGAGCCACGTGGCGGCGAGTAAAGTGGAGTCGTGATCGATTCCAAGCTGGTCCTGATAACGTTGCTGATCAAGCTGGGGGTAGCTGCGGCCGTTTCCAGCGCCCTGACGCGATCGACCGTCTTCAAAAATTTGCTTTTCTGCCGGCGGCGCACCGTGAGTCAGACGCTGGGTCTGCTGGCGTGGATCTGTATTCCACTCACGCTGGGAGTGTGGGTGCGCGTCATCGTGCCGAACTTTCTGGCTGCGGATATTTCCTTTGAGGCCGTCATCATTGTCGCGGTTTTGCTGGGTTCCACTCCCGCCATGGTCGCAGGCGCATTGCTGGCGCTTCCCGCGGTGCTGCACCGGGAATACCTGACGCTGCCTTTCAATTTGCTGGTCGCGCTGATCTTCGGCACTTATCGGGCGTTTGTGTCGGAGGAAGATGTCTGGTCGTTTTCGCCCTTCGTCGATCTGAGCATGTACAGGTGGATCCGGCGTAACCTGAGCCGGCCGCGGGTAGACCGGCAGGTTCTTCTGCTGATGCTGATTATGGGTATGCAGTTGCTGCGCAACTGGATAGGTGACATGGACCCGCACCACATCTTTGTTTTGCGCACGCGCAGCGTGCCGCTGCTGCTGGCCATCTGCGTCTGCGCGCCCATGGTGGTGGGCATTCCGCTCAAAATCTGGAACCAGATTCGCATCGAGCGCAAGCTGGAAGAGCAGGAAAGACTGCTGCTGGAAGCGCGGCTGGACGCACTGCAGCGGCAGATCAATCCTCATTTCCTGTTCAATACTTTGAATTCGATTGCGTCTCTGGTGCGCTTTCGTCCGGAACAGGCCAGGCAATTGATTGTCAAACTGGCAAGCATTCTGCGGGTGCTGCTGCAGGATCGTGATGATTTGACGCCGCTGCGCGAGGAGCTGCAGTTTGCCGACGATTATTTAGCCATTGAGGTCACCCGCTTCGGCGCCGACAAACTGCAGGTGGTCAAGGACATTCCCGCCGAAACGCTGGAAATTCTGGTGCCGAGCATGCTGCTGCAGCCGCTGATCGAAAACAGCATCAAGCACGGCCTGGAGCCGCGCATCGGTGGCGGAACCATCACTTTGCGGAGCCGCCTGCAGAATGAAAAGCTGGTGGTCACGGTGGAAGACGATGGGGTGGGCATGTCGTCCGATTCCGAAACGGACCCATTGCCGCGCCGGAGCAGCCTGCTTCCGTCCGGAACGGGCGTAGGAATGCGGAATGTGCGGGAGCGCATGCAGGTGCTATGCGGCCCGGATGCCGAGTTTGAAATCGTCAGCCGCCCAGGGCGAGGAACGCGCGTGGTGCTGACCATTCCTCTTAACCACGCACAGATCGACATGACTCAAGACGCGGAAACGCACAATCCAGAAGGCCGCGGCCCCGAATTGCGAAGTTCCGAACTGCGCACCAGCTCCAGCCGCTTTCACGAGTCGCGCAGCAGCGATCTGTAGAACTCTTCATATTGGGGAATCACTCTGCTGGCGCAGTAGGTCTTCTGCGCTCTTTGGCGTGCGGCGGTCGCCATCGTACGCAGGCGCGCGCGGTCCTGCAGCAGGGCGACTGCGGCCTGAGCCATGGCGTCCACATCGCCCACCGGAAACAGCAGCCCGGTCACACCATGCTCAATGAGTTCGGGTACGCCCCCGACATTGGTACCGATCGTCGGGACTTCGCAGGACATCGCTTCCAGGGCCGCCAGCCCGAAGGATTCCATCTCGCTGGGCAGCAGCATCAGGTCCGTCGCAGGTAGCAGCTCATTCACCTGATCCAGTTTGCCGAGAAAGTTCACGCGATCGGAGATTTTCAGGCTCGTGGCCAGCCATTCCGCGGAGGACCGCTCCGGGCCATCGCCGACCATGAGCAGGCGGGCTGGCATTTCCCGGGCCACACAGGCAAAGACCTGGATCACGTCCTGCACGCGTTTGACAGGGCGAAAATTGGACAAGTGCACCAGCACGGCTTCGTCCGGCGCGGCATATTGCGCTCGGATGGCGGGAGTGATCTGCGGGTTCCGCACGTACAGGTCGCAATTCACAAAGTTGCTGATCACCTCGATAGGCCGCGTGGTACCGAACGTTTCGGCAGTTTTGCGGCGCAGGTAATCGGAGATGGAAGTGACGCCGTCGCTCTCATCGATCGCATACCGTGTAATGGGCAAATAGGCGCGGTCCGCTCCGACCAGCGTAATGTCCGTGCCATGCAGCGTGGTGACAAACGGAAGCCGGCGGGTGCGCGCCAGCATCTGCCGGGCCAGCAGCGCGCTGACGGAGTGCGGAATCGCGTAGTGGACATGCAGCACGTCCAGGTTGTAGTAGTTCGCCACCTCCGACATTCGTGACGCCAGCGCCAGCGAGTAAGGAGGAAATTCAAAGAGCGGATAATTCGAGACGGAAACCTCGTGAAAGTGAATCCGCTCCTCCCGGCCGGTGAGCCGAAAGGGTTGAGCGTAGGAGATGAAGTGTACTTCGTGCCCGCGCGCGGCAAGCTCAATGCCGAGCTCCGTCGCAACAACGCCGCTGCCGCCGTAGGTGGGATAACAGGTGATTCCGATTTTCATAGATCACAGGCTTTCCGTTCTCGTAGTGGATGCAAAAGAGGCAAGCCGCGCTCCATTTTGTTCCCCGTCACGCGATCTGGCCAAAATGGGCCGCCTGTATGTTCTCGTTGGCCAGACGTTCCGGCAGGGTCAGCAATGCATTTCGTTCGATCTCTCGCGAATCCTGCAGCCGGGAGCGCGTAGCGCGCAGTTCGTCGTCCAGATAGGCGGGATGACACACCAGCTCCCAGGTTCCCTCCGGCAGCCGGTGGAGCAGGGAAGCAAGCGTTGCCTGGTCCAGACTGCCAGTGGCGAGCACGCCGACGCAGCCGTCCGTGGTGGCAAGTTGGCGCTGTTCGACAACTCTGCGGAATCCGCGAAGGAATCTGCGCAATAGTTGCACCTGAATTCTGCGTGTGGTGCCTGCTTCAGGCGTAGCGGCGACGCTCCATGCCGGTTCGAAAGGGTTGCGAATGGCGCGGACGCCGCAGTGATTCGCGGCCCGCGTGACAGCGTCGAGCACGGCGGGAAACATGTGGGTGTGCTTGTGGGTGTCGATGTGGGTGACGTGAATACCGGCGCGCTGCAGTTTTTGAATTTGAGCGGACGCTTCTCGCTCGATGTCCGCTCGATGAATGCGGCCCAGGTAGAGATCGCGAACAAATCCGCCGAGTGTAGGACGAAAACGTTCGCCGCCGTCAACCAGTGAAGGGATTGCTGTGGGGTCAGAGACCGGCAAGCCGTCGACCAGCACGACATGACAACCGACGCCGAGGGAGGCCAGCGGCCGGGCGAGCGCGACGGCCTCAGAAAACCGCGGTGCCGCAGCCATCAGCGTGGCGGAGGTGAGTGCGCGAGAACGGTGCAGATCGGCCACGGCGCGGTTGATGCCGTCCGTAAGGCCGAAGTCATCTGCGTTCACAATCAGGCGGCGCACTCGATGAGTGTAACAATCGTGCGCTTGCGCCGGTTAGGCGACGGAACGCTGTTCATGCAGCCGCCACAGCAGGTATGGCGCAGTTGTACAGGCCAGGAGCACCAGCGCGTGAACGATGCCGTCTGGAATGCCGTGGCCGAATGACCCCATGACGTAACTCATACTGACATGGCCGGCCGGTTTGGAAGGGGCGGTCGAATACGCATGGACCTGGCCGGTGCCGCCCAGCCACGCGACCAGCGCCAGCCCGGCTGCGGGCCAGAGTGTCTTCAATCTTTGCCGGGCAGCGACTACTCCGACGGCCCATCCGGTAAGAATCGGCGCGATCAGGTAGATCGCCTTCCCAAGCTGGAAGTAGAGATTCGCGATGCCATGCACGCGCATACCGAAAGGCGTTTCTGCTCCGGGTAGAAAGACCTGCCAGCCGGACCACAGGATGAACAATGCGGCCGACCACGCCACAGCCAGCAGCAGGAGTGGGACGAGAGTGAAGGCCGCCCAGGGCGCGCGTGCGCTCCACGATTGGAACTGGCGCTGCTCGATCATTGCCCGGGCAAGATCGTCCATGTCCCGAGCCGGAGAATGGCTGCCGTTTCCGCATCCGCGCGGCTTCGGCCCGCAGCTTCCTCTTCCGCCATCAGGTCGGCCAGATGCTCGTCAAGTTCGGTCAGGTAGCGCCGCACATGCCTGGGTGCAACGCCCGCCCGCAGCAGCCGTTCACGAAGTTGATGAAATGGCTTCGGCATTTTGTTCTCCCGCAAGCAATGCGCTCTCCGGTATTCGCTACATTCTCCTGAATGGCTAATGGAACACAGGAGCAAAAATCCCGTCATGCTGCCGACGCACACACTTATTCCATGAAAACGATAAGGCCAGCGAAGAAAAATCAAGGCGAAGCTGCCCGCGCAAGAGGGGTCAATCAAAGCGCCGCGCTTTTGGACAAGGCGTTAGCGCAACGAACCAGAAGGCGGCCCTGCCGAACAGCGATTTGGCCGCGCGATAGGGCCACGGCGCTCTGATTTTCGCACCCCACCCAAGTCAAAGCCACGCATGGATGGGCAGTTGGCCATTCCATCGCAGTTTAGTCCAATCGCCCTTTCCATGCTCAAGCTGGACGGCGTAAAATCCGTTCCTGCCCCCCTCCAGTTGCCCATATTGGAGATGATTATGATCCGTCTTAGAGCTTTCAGCTTCCTTACCGCGTTATGCGCCAACGCAATATTCCTCGAGTTTTCCTATGCACAGGCAAATATCAAAACCCATCTTTCAACCGGGAGTTCGCCGGTTGCGTATGTGTATGTAGTGAGCAATCCACGTGGAAGTAACGTTAACGAAATCGTTGCTTTCGCTGCGGCATCGGACGGCAAGCTGACGCCTGTAGCTGGATCGCCTTTTCAAGCCAGGGTGACGAGCCTTGCGGTCAATGGAAAATACCTTTTTGGCTCGACCCAGAACGGACTCTACGTTGCCCAATTCCAAATCGAATCCAATGGCTCACTCCGATGGATCCGATCGACCGACGTCATTCGATACAACCCGAACAATTGTGGAACCTCCGGTTCCTTGGTACTGGACCATACGGGCACATCCCTCTATGACTTTGAGGCATTTGGCGATTGCTCGAACACTACCCTGGAGGCCTTCGCCATCCAGAAACCATCCGGGCAATTGCATAATTTAGGAGTGGCTGGTGCAGGAAGGTATTTGTATGCGCCGCTGAGCTTTACTGGAAACAACATGTACGCGTACACAATGACCTGCGTGCCCGGCTTCAGTTCCGAGGTGAATGCCTTCAGGCGTGCGGCTGACGGATCACTGAGCAGTATCAATATCACAGTTCCAATGCCCACTCCGAAGCAAGGAACTTCCTGGTGTATGTCCTACGCTGCCGCCGATCCGGCGAACCATTTAGCCACGACTCTCCAGCCATTGGTGAGCAACACACCCCCATACACCGCCGACTTTGCTGGACCGGCGCAGCTCGCAACCTACACGGTCGACAACTTCGGGAAGCTAACTACTACAAGCACCTATAAGAACATGCCCTCCACGTCCGTCGGCACAGTTTTGGACATCAATATGGCTCCTTCAGGCACGCTGCTGGCCGTTGCGGGAACCTTGGGGTTGCAGGTCTTTCGTTTCAACGGTAGCAACCCTATAGAACATTACACCGGCTTACTCACCAAAGAGCGTGTCGATCAATGCTGAAGGGCATCAATAGAGTCTCTTCGCTCCCTGCCTTGCTTCGTTCTACGCCGATTGTGAGGCCGGATAGCCGACGATAGCGATTCTTGAGGTCGGCCCGATTTTTACCACTGTTCACCATGCCGAGATCCCGTAGAAATTCCGTTGCCGTCTCCCAGCTCACAAAGGCGCTTTGGCTCTTTATTGCCTTATCTACCATCCAATAAAGCAGCGTTCGGTCGGAACCGTAAGGCATCGCTGAGGACAGCCCTGCGCTAAAGACAACCGTGACAGTGGACCCATCCCCCAGCCGCGCTTTACGGATGAGACGTGTCTCTTTGGTCGGGTTATAGGGTAGTCCACAGAGAACCATCGCTTGAGCGACCTGGATCAGGTCTTCACTCAAGACACCTTCATCTCGCAACTGACGCAGTTCCGCAAGTTTAAAGGCGAAGCGGCTGCGGCTTGCGATCTCTTCCTGCGCTCGATCTCTTTTTACTTTTTTCATCTTTTCGTTATTTCGTTACTTCTAAAGTTAGCCGCGCTGCCCCCGAAGCACTTTATAGCCTTCCTGCAGCAGTTCCAACATGCTCATTCCTTGCTGTGAGGCATACACCTTGAATTCGCGGTGAAAGTCGGCTGGCACTTTGAAGTTCAATGGCTTCAAGGCACCGGGTTCTATTTTTTCAAGATTGCCTATGGTCATCTCGACCGCAGGCGGCGGTCCTTTGCGGGATTTTTTGCGAGGGGGCGGTACGTTGGCCATAATCTATGCTGCCTTTCCCTTCTGCAGTTTGGTAATGAGGTCGATCACGTTTTGCGCCAGTACGTCGCTGCGCTTATTGAGCGTTGGGAAACGGGTCTCGCTCAACGAACGGCCTTCATCAGAAGCGCGGCGATAGGCCGTTTTTTCAGGCAGACTGCCTGCAAGAATCTGATAGCCCGCCTCCCCGATATAACCACGCGCTTCCTCGATCTCGGCCTCGCTATCGCCAACGCGAGAGAGAGCAAACACAATTTTCTCCCGGTCAGTTCCCTTTTTACGCAGCTCGTGGGCCAACAATACGGAAGGTTCCAGGTCGTCCAAAGAAAGACCAGTTGGCAAAATGGTCAGAAGGGATGCCTCGGCAATCTTGAGAGTGCCTGCCGTCGAATGCGGCGGTCCGTCTAAGATCACTAGATCGTAATGATCTCCGATCTTTAAAGCCTGCTCAACAGAACCAAATCGCTCAACTGCAATCACTGGTTCAATGCCGGATTGCAGACGGCGGGATTTGCCAGTTGAAGCTCGTTCCTTGTGACACATCGAGGTCGGCGATCTTCACGCTCCACCCCGCTAAGGCATATTCACGCGCAACGAGACGGGCCAATGTGCTCTTGCCAACTCCGCCCTTTTGCGACACTATTCCTACGATCAGCGCCATGATAGAACGATAGAACGAAACAACGCTTTCGTGTATTAAGGAAATGACGAAATCATTCCAGGAATCAAGGAAATCAACTTGACATCGTAGGGGGTTTGTCATACTTTGTACGTACAGGAGAATTTATGCCCACAATTGCCCAGAAAGGTCGGACCGAACGCTTGAATGTGCGC
>DAHVZT010000023.1 GCA_027323885.1 Acidobacteriaceae bacterium | reverse complement strand
GAAATTGCTCCCGCCGCGTCTTCTTCCAGTAGCGTTGAAACTCCGCCTGATGCGCCAACGTAAGCTGCTTCATCCGTGATCGATCTCCTCCATCCACTTTAACCAAGCCGGCCGTGGAAAGGGGAGATTTTCAGAGGTTCCCTAATATCGTCATGCTCGATGAGCAGGATCTGGATTACTATGAGAACCTTGTTGCCCACATAGGTCCAGCGGCCCGCTATCAGTTCCTTGCTGAATTGCTACCGGGTAAAACGGTGCCGAACCTCGATTTAAAGATACCTGCAATCCGAGCGAAAATGGGAGGCGCTAGCTGCTACACGTTTTCAATTAGCCCGGAATATTTATTGAAGATCGCTTACGTGTCTCACCGCGCAAAGGGTAAGGCGTCAGACATCAATACCTATCAACGAATGCTGAGCAAGGGCAGACTCAACAAAATTCGTCAATATATCGATGAGGATGGGATCTTTCCCACCAACATAGTGCTAAACCTTGAAAAAAGCAGGCTAGCCTTCCAGCGTAGCTTACAAGAGGAAGACGCATCGACTGAACACGGAATTGCCGGTTGGCTGGATATAAAGGCAACCTACAAATGCGCGTGGATCATCGACGGCCAACACAGGCTTTTTGCCTACTCTGGCCACCCGAAGGCAAGCAAGAGCAGAGTTGCGGTACTTGCTTTCGAGGGACTGGCACCTAGCGACCAAGCTCGATTGTTCATTGACATCAACGCAAAACAAAAAAGTGTCAAACAATCTCTTCTTGAAGAACTCTATGCTGAACTTCACTGGGACGCTGCCGACGACTCAATTCGCGTGCGCGCAATAATTTCAAAAGCAGTACAGGAACTTGGTTCGGACCCTGAATCCCCGCTGTATGCCAGGGTGCTCACCGCCGACTCCGCCAAAAGTGAAATTCGCTGCATCACTTTAACCAGTCTGTACAGCGCAATCGGCAGGACGGAATTTTACCTTCGAAAGGGGCGGCAAAACGTTCCAGAATATGGGCCCCTGTGGGCTGGTACGAACGAAGCCACCTTAAAGCGTACTGTATATGTACTGAAGCGCTACTTCGATGCTATCAGGACAGCTGTGCCCGATTGGTGGGACAAAGGTGCTGGCGAGGGCGGCGGCCTCGCCATGAACGATGGCGTCACCACCTGCATTATGGTGCTGAGGAGCGTCTTTCAGCATTACGAGTCTCAAAGGCTGATCAGGCTGGACGACGAGGATCTTTTCCTCAAAATCGCGGAGTTCGCCGATGCGCTGGGTGCTTATTTCGCGAGATTTACGGAATCCGAGCGTAAGGTGTTCCGCGATCTTCGCGGAGTTCAAGGGCAAACTCGCAGATGGCGAAAGTGCCAGGAGGCATTGCGTGATACCTTTCAGAATTTCAATCCCGAAGGTCTAGATGGTTATTTGGCAGAAGAGAAGGCGGAGTCAAACACTCGGGGCAAAAGTGTCGTTGAGTTCATCGAAAAGACCCTGCAGAAACTCGTACTCGAAGAACTCAAAAGCGAGATGCCTGAGGGCGAAGACTGGTGGCTTCTCGGCGTTCCTAAACCTGTTCGCCAAAAGGTCATTCAAAAATACGAGGATGATGACCATCAGCGAGGGGGATATGAATGCTACTTCGATCTTCTCGATTACCTAAAGATTGCTTCACATAGCTGGCAAATTTTCCAGCCAATCCTCGGCTACGGGTCCGGCGGCAAAGACAAGCAGTTGTCTTGGCTCAACTTCGTTAACAACAAGCGGAATATTGTTTACCACGCTTCGTCTGGCAAAACACTCACCATTGAAGAACTGAGTCAACTGGAGCAGTACGGAGAGTGGTTACGGCAGAAAAGGGGCCAACTGATCGATAGATCGATGGACAGCGTTGACCCGGTCATATCTGAATAGACCCACGTGCGCCATGCATCACTCCATGCCAATGGATTGATAGAATGGCCTTATGTCCAGCCTTGCGCTCAGCGACAAAATGCTGGAACTTATCGCCCGCAGGTTTCGCACGCTGGGGGAGCCTTTTCGTCTGCGTCTGCTGCAGGCGCTCGAAGCCCGGGAGAGGACTGTGGGCGAACTGGTGGACGCACTGGAAGGAAACCAGCCAAACGTTTCCAAGCATCTGCAGATTTTGTATGACGCGGGTATTGTGACCCGTCGGCGTGTAGGCACCTCCACCTTCTACTCCATCAGCGACCCGGTTGTTTTCAAGCTCTGCGATCTGGTCTGCCGCAGCGCCACGGAGCAGAGCCGCGCGCACCTGGATGAAATTGGCGCAGACATGGTAAGACAGAGCGGCAGAAAGAGGAGCAAATGAAAATCGAGCGGTTTGAAGTACCCGGGCTGGCCCAATACTCGTACGTGCTTTCAAGCGAAGGCAACGCGGTTGTCATCGATCCGATGCGGGACGTGGATCGATATCTTACCTACGCGAAGAAGCAGGACCTGAAGATCACGCACGTGCTGGAAACGCACATCCACGCGGATTTCGCGTCCGGCAGCACGGCGCTGGCACATGCAACAGGAGCCGAGCTGTGGCTGAGCGCACACGATGGCGGCGAGCAATATCGATACGGGTTTGAACATCACCGCTTTGCGGATGGCGAATCTCTGAAAGTGGGTGCCATGCGAATCCAGGCGCTGCATACGCCGGGCCACACGCCGGAACATCTTTCGTTTCTCGTTTTCGACACTGCGCGCAACGCGGCCGAGCCGCAGGCAATATTCTCCGGCGATTTCCTGTTTGTCGGTTCGTTTGGACGCCCCGACCTGCTGGGGGAACAGGAAAAGCAGCGGCTGGCATCAGCGCTGTTCACCAGCATGCATGACAAGCTCGCCAGTCTTCCGGCTGGACTGGAAGTTCATCCAGGCCACGGAGCAGGCTCACTCTGCGGCTCTGGAATGACCGAGCAGGCACAGTCCACGCTTGGCTATGAACGCGCTTCCAATCACCTGTTTACGCTGGATCGCGCAGCTTTCCAGAAGGAGGTGCTGGAAACCGTTCCTCCGTTGCCGTCGTATTATCCGCGGATGAAAGAGTTGAATTCCAGGGGCCCGGCGGTACTGGAGGAACTTCCCGGAGGAGAAGCGATCTCTCCGCAGCAGCTACAAACAATGGTGGCCGAACAGTCGCCCATTCTGCTGGACCTTCGCCGGCCGGAGGCGTATGGCGGCGCGCACATCCGCGGCGCGATCAACATTGGGGCCGGTCCGAATCTCTCCTTGTGGGCGGGCTGGCTGTTGGATCCGGCGAAGCCGATCATCCTTATCTCAGAAAACGGAGAGAACACCGAAGCGCGCAAATCTCTTGTCCGCGTCGGCCTGGACAACATTCGCGGTTCGCTGGCCGGGGGCATGCCCGCATGGATTGAGGCTGGGCTCGAACTGGAACACGTGTCGCAGATTTCCGTCCGGCAACTGCATGAAGGCAAGCCAGCCGGCACGGTCCTGGATGTGCGCAGCGACGCCGAGTGGAACCAGGGCCATATCGCGAATGCGCGGCACATCATGCTGGGGAACTTGAAGGGCAACCTGCAATCGCTCCCCAAAGAGCAGCCCATCTTCACGTTCTGCGGCAGCGGCTATCGATCCAGCATCGCGGCCAGCATTCTGGCTGGCAGCGGCTTTACCAGGGTAGTGAATGTCGATGGCGGCATGACCGCCTGGCAACGGCAGAAGCTGCCTCTGGTCACGACGTAGAGTGTCGAAAGCAATTTTATCGTTGCCCCCAATTTGCGCGCTCCTGCTAACGTGGAGGGATGAAAATTCCTGTCGCCCTTCAGCGTCTGGTCTGTTCTCCGCGCAGGCATGCGGTCCTGTTTCTTCTTCTCTGTCTCGGCAACGGCTGGGCATCGGCTCCCGCGGGCGCGCCGCTCGCTCCCACGCCACCGATGGGCTGGAATAGCTGGGATGCCTACGGAACTGCCGTCCGGGAAGCCCAGGTCAAATCGGTCGCGGACGTAATGAGTCGCGAGCTGAAGCAGTATGGCTGGCAATACGTTGTGGTCGATATCGAATGGTATGAGGCGCATTCCGAAGGGCATAACTACAAGGCGGGCGCGCCTCTGACAATGGATCGCTACGGACGCCTGCTCCCGGCGGCGAACCGTTTCCCGTCCGCTGCAAATGGCGCAGGATTCAAACCGCTGGCGGACTACATGCACGCCCGTGGGTTGAAGTTCGGCATCCACATCCTGCGCGGCATTCCCCGGCAGGCCGTGGAACGGAACACCCCTATTCTGGGCACCAGGCTGCACGCCGCGGACATCGCGGACAAGCAGCATCTCTGCGCATGGAATCCGGACATGTACGGCGTCGATATGTCCAAGCCGGGCGCGCAGCAATACTACGACTCCATCGCGGCCCTCTATGCGTCATGGGGTGTGGACTTCATCAAGGCGGACGACATGAGCCGGCCCTACGAACAGCGCCGGCCTGAGGTCGAGGCCCTCCACCGGGCAATCATGAAAACCGGGCGCGCCATGGTGCTGAGTCTTTCCCCTGGACCTGCGCCGGTAAGCATGGCGGCCAGCCTCCGGCGGAATGCGCAGATGTGGCGCATCTCCGATGACTTCTGGGACGACTGGAAACTGCTGCGCCGGCAATTCGATTACGAGCAGGCCTGGGCACCGTACATCGGCCGCGACCATACGTGGCCCGATGCCGACATGCTTCCGCTGGGGCAAATCGGTGCGCCGGGCGAGAGCGGCAATGGCAGACGAAACTCGCGATTCACCCACGACGAACAACGCAGCCTGATGACGCTGTGGACCATTGCCCGCTCTCCACTCATTTATGGCGGCGACCTGGCGGGATCGGCGCTCGATCGCGACCCCTGGACGAAGTCGCTGCTGACAAATCCCGAAGTGCTCCATGTGGACCAGCATTCCCGCAACAATCATCCGGCATACGCGCAGGGAGACATTCGCGTCTGGATGGCGGATGCCGCCACCGGCAACGGGAAGTATGTGGCGGCTTTCAATACCGGCGAGAAGGCGGCAACGGTGAATCTTGGCTGGTCGGATTTAGGCTTGGCAGGGTGGAAATCCGTTCAGGTGCGGGACCTTTGGCAGCGGAAATCTCTGGGAACCGCGAGCCGACTGAGCGCAACCATCCCGGCGCATGGCTGCGTGTATTACGCAATCCAACAGAAATAGTGGAACATTTTACCCCGATCTCCGCGGGCAGTGCCACCGGTGGATTAAGAAAAACCTTGCAAGCTCATTCCTTCGAAGAGTATACAGAGGAGAAAATCCACAAAAGGAATGCTTCCCATGAAATCTGCGTCGGTTCTCGCCTTGGGACTCTTGACTTCGGTCGGGGTTCTCGCTCAATCCTCCGTCCACTTACAAGGAAAAGTCATCGGCCCGAAAGGTGCCCCCGTCCAAGACGCTCAGGTGAATTTGATGGACACTACGGCGGGCACAGGCAACATGACGTTTACCGATAAGAAGGGCAAATACGAGTTGAACTTTGCGCCCCGCCGTGGAGACACCTATACGTTAGCCGCAAAGAAAGCCGAGTTGCTGAGTGAGGCGCAGCCGGTGAACCCGAAGCATGCTGACCAGAAGATGGACTTTACCCTGGGAGCAACGAATACCCTCCCAACCAATCAGCCTTCCGCTTACACATCCTCGGAAAACGTCCTGCAAAGCGGGACTCCCGTCACACTCGTCCTTCAGGAAAACCTCTCTTCAGCGGATGCAACTCTGGGCCAGGAGGTCGTCTTCAGGGTAGTAGACGATGTCGTTGTGAACGGATACCTGGTGATTGCTCATGGAGCGCTGGCCAAAGGCACCGTTACTGAGGCTCAGGCGAAACGCCGCATGGGGCGCGCAGGCAAGCTGAACGTGAATATTGACTATGCTGACATGACGGACGGGGAACACGCTGCACTACGGGCGGTGAAGAATTCCACCGGCGGCGGTCATGGTACAGCGGTCACAACCGGAGTCGTCGCGACCGCTCTAGTTTTTTGGCCCGCAGCACCACTGTTTCTGCTGATGCACGGCAAGGACATTGCCGTTCCCAAGGGGACTCAGATCACCGCATTCGTCAATGGTGATATTCGGCTACAAACGGCGAAGTTCACCAAACTCAACGCGGGAATGTAAGCGACCGAACGCCGGAGTCGGCAGCCGCTAGTCTTCCGGCGCGTCGTAGCAGGAGCGGCCGGGCTTGCACCGGGCGAGATGCACATAATGCTCGTCCGGGCCTGCAGGGCCCATGGTGCGCAAACACCAGTAGCAGGAGACCTCATGGATGCCGGCTAGCCAACTGTCCGCGGACACAGGAGTCATGCCATAAGCATTCTTGGTCCGCAGGCTCTGGCATGGCAGAACTTTCAACTCGCTAGAACTCATGGTCGTCCCTCCCTGTTATCCAGCAGCGCTGGGATCGCGGCCCATTTGACCGGCGGCCAGCAGAATGGTGCGGTAAATGGCGACCGGGAAAAGCTGCACTTTGTAGCCATTCATCGAGAGCGGCTGCGCCCCCTGCATGGCGGCCTTTCCGGCAGCACGCGCGGTTTCTTCCGTGATCGGTTTGCCCTGCAGAACGGCTTCGGCCTCCGGAGAGCGGCGGACCACCGGCGAAGCGGCTCCCATTACAATGGCCGCTTTGCGGCAGATATTTCCGTTCATCTCCAGCACAACTCCGGCGTCCGCAATCGCCCAATCAAAGCTTTTCTTGTCGCCATACTTCTGGTACGCGGAGCGGGTACCGCTGGCGGGCTTTGGAACTGTCACGGCGGTCAACAATTCGTCCGGCTGAATGACGGTTCGCGTCATCGGGTTCACTTCCGGCTTTACATAGAAGTCCTTCAAAGCCACAGTTCGTTTGCCGCGCTTGGCGGAGCTCAGTTCCACGTTCGCATTCAGCCCCAGCAGGGCGACGGCCGCGGAGGACGGCGCCACGGAAGGGCAAGTGCCGTTGTCGAAGATCGCGTGGTACTGATTCAGTCCGTCAAAGGCGAAGCAGACGTCTTTTCCTTTTTTCAGGCAGGCAAAATCGTCGGACCGAAAGTACCAGCAGCGATTCTGTTGCAGCAGGTTGCCTCCCAGGGTCGCCATGTTGCGAATGTGCGGGGTCGCGGCGTGGCCGCAGGCGTCCGACAGAATCGCGTATTGCGACTTGATCTCTGGGTTCTCACTGATCTCCGCCAGGGTGGTCAGCGCACCAATCTTCAGCCCGTCGGGCGTGGACTGGATTCCGTTCATGCCGGAGATGTTCCGGATGTTGACGAGCCGCGAGGGCGCAATCAGGCCGCTCTTCATCAGGTCCAGCAAATCGACCCCGCCCGCCTTCACCACCGCGCCACCGTTCAACTGGGAGAGCGCGGCCGATTCTGTTGTGCAGTCTGCAAGCGTGAACTGTTTCATGCTGTTTCACTCCTCTGTGGAGCCTGCTTCAAAGCTTCCAGCACTACCGCTGGCGTCATCGGAGTGCTGCGGATACGAACACCCGTCGCGTTGTGGAACGCATTGGCGATGGCGGCAGCAGCCGACATGACTCCGGCCGCCTCGCCGATCCCGGAAGCGTCCGTCGAACTCTGGCCGATATAGGACTCGATCACATGCACGTCCAACTGTGGAATGTCGCGCGGGCCGGCGATTTTGTACATGTCCAGGTTGGGGTTCACCATGTAGCCAAATTTCGGGTCCAGCAGGCGATTCTCATACAGTGCGTAGGAGATGCCCTGAATGAGTCCGCCATTGATCTGGTTTTTCACCTGCATCGGATTCATGGGACGGCCACAATCATGGACGGCAAAGATACGTTTGACGTGGATGAGTCCCATCTCCGTGTCGACTTCGACTTCCGCCACGTCCACGCCGCCGTAGGTATCGTATTTCGCCGGGTCGTAATCCGGGATGCGCTTGGCCTGCGCCGATACCACGTCCGTGTCCATTTTCTTTGCCGCACGGCGGAAGCTCACCGGCTGGAGTTTGCCGCTCTTGCTGCGCACCTCCCCACCGGTCAAGACAAGGTCATCGGCCGTGGTATTCAAGGCGGGAGCGATGCTGGCCAGGAATTTCTGCGATGCCTGCCAGGCCGCGTCGCGCACCGCCGGGGTGAGCGATGCTGTCGTGACGCTGCCGCCGGAATTGGGGCCGATGGGATAGTTGGTGTCCCCGATCTTGACCGCAATTTGCTGCGGAGGCACTCCGAACTGTTCCGCCAAGACCTGCGCCATCACGGTTTTGATTCCCGTACCGATGTCCTGCACTGCGGAAAGGACCTCGATCGAGCCATCCCGATGCACCCGGACCTCGGCGGAAGAGTCCATGCGAATGAAGCGGTACCACACGGACTGGGAAAGCCCAACTCCGCGCTTCAGGTAACCGCTGCCGGCGCCGGCGCCGGGTTTCGGGTTGCGCGATTTCCAGAGCGCGCTCTCCCGGATGATCTGCCGCTCCACCCTTCGCACCGGGTTGGAGTCGATCTTGTCGCGCAAGTCGATCGGATCCATGTTCAACTTGTTTGCCAGCTCATCGATCGACTGCTCCAGCGCAAAGGCACCCTGGGGATGACCGGGAGCGCGAAACGCCGCCGCGGGTCCGGCGTTGATAAAGACGTCGTTCTCTTCCGTGTGCAGATTGGGCGAATCGTAAAGGTGAGTCACGGGGCCCGCGCAGCCCGCTCCGGTGCCGCATCCCGCAGTGCCGTAGCTGATCAGTTGCATCGCGGTGATGGTCCCGTCTTTCTTGGCCCCGATGCGCAGTGTCTGGTCGGAACTGGGACGGTTGCCCGCTGAGAGCTGCTCCTGCTTGCGGTCCAGCATCAGCCAGACCGGCGCGCCCGTCTGCTTCGATAACTGAGCAGCCACCACTCCGGGGTTTCCCGCCCCGAACTTGGCTCCGAAGCCGCCTCCCATGAACTCCGTAATGACGCGAATCTGGGATTTCGGCATTTTGAAATAGGCGGCGAGCTCGTCGCGCACACTTGCGGTGCCCTGGGTTGACGCCCACACGGTCAGCAGGTCCGGCTTCCAGTCCGCCACGACCCCGTGCGTCTCCAGCGCATTGTGGACCTGCACCTGTGTCGTGTACTTCCCCTCCACGATCACGTCGGCGTCTTTAAATCCCTGCTCCGGGTCGCCTTTCTTGTGGATCGAAGGTCCATGGACATTGCCGGTCTGCGGAACATCGTGCGGACCGCCGCCACCGCCCGCGGAGCCAGCCTGATCGGCGGGCCCTGGAAATACCTGCGGCGAGTTAGGCTGACGGGCCTGCGTCATGTCCACGACGAACGGTTTGGCGTCATACTGCACCTTGACCAGTTGCGCGGCCTGCTCAGCGATGTGCGGATGCGTCGCCGCAACTGCCGCGACCGGCTGGCCCGCATAACGCACAATCGGATATTTCGAGGGATCAAGAGAGGGGTTCCGCAGCACGGCGCCGCCCAGCAGGTGCTGCACCACGTAAACACCCTTGACGCCGGGAAGCTTCTCCGCCTCGGACGTGTCGACGGACACGATACGCGCATGAGGTACGGACGCGCAGACAAACTTGGCGTACAGCATGCCCGGCAATTGCATATCGTAGGTATAGCGCGCCGTGCCGCTCACCTTGGCATGGGAGTCCCAGCGAGTGGGCGACTTGCCGATGTACTGGAGATCTTTGTTGACCGGAAGCACCGGCGGCTCGGTGACCGGAACCTGCCGCGGCTCCTGTCGAAGCGTGTAACCGGGAACTCCGACCGGCATCTGGACGGTTTCCGTCCCGGCAGCGGGCGCGGCGTTTGCGGCCGCTTGCAGCAACGGGTCTACTTCGGGAGTCAGTTTCGTGGTCGCCATGGTTGTTCCTCCCTACGCGTTCCGGGGCGTTGTGCCCGCGGCTTCCAGTGTGGCGGCAAAAATCCGCGGATACGTCCCGCAGCGGCAGAGATTGCCGGCAGTGGCCTTGCGGACGTCCTCTTCCGTCGGCTTGGGATTCTGGTCCAGCAGCGCCGAACACGTCATCACCATGCCGGGAGTGCAGAAACCGCACTGCATCGCGTCATGCTTGACGAAAGCCGCCTGTACCGGATGCAATCCACCGTTGCTGCTTAACGCTTCGATGGTGGTGACTTTGTGTCCAATGGCGTCCATCGCGAGAGTCATACAGCTGTTGATCGGCGTCTTGTCCAGCAGAACGGTGCAACCGGAGCAGGACCCGCGATCACAAATGATCTTGGTCCCTGTCAGTCCCATGTGCACCCGGAGCGCCTCTGCCAGCGTAGTGCGAGGCTCAATCTGGAGGGTGTGCTCTTTGCCGTTCACCGTGAGCGTGACGGGAACTGCGCCGGGGCCATATTCCTTGACGCCGTTGCGGGTCGCGGCGACAGCCTCATGGCTGAAAACCTGCACGCCCTCCAACAGGGCGGAGCCGGCGGCGGTGACGCCCGCACCTTTCAGAAAGCCGCGACGGGAAATCCCACCGCCGCTGACCGGCTGCGTAGGGTGGTTCTCCGGGGCGGGAGTCTGCTCCGGAAGATCCTGGGGAAGCGTTGTACGGTCTGACATTTCGTCCTCCATAGTGGAGTGGAAAGGACTATAAGGTGTTTGCCGAAAGGCCAATTACGTAAGCGCTTTCTTCCGGCCGGTGTCGCCGCCCGAAAGCACGCACGCGTGGACTGCCAAGCGGAACAGGTACGAAATAAGTTTTACACCTCTCCCGGCGTGACGGGCAAGTTGAGGAGGCCCAACACCTCGAACGTTTTGATCCGATCGCATCCTGCTACCCGGCGCATTAGGAGACCGGCGACTGCAAGTAAATATTTTCATTCCCCCGAAACCCTACTAGACTGAGGGCCGGCACGGCCGATTGCTGCGGAGGCATAGATCGCGATGGCGGAATCTCTCGATACAGGAAGCCGGCCCACTGGCCCCTTGGCGCAACCGGGACTGAATCAGCTTGAGCGGGTAGTCGACACCTTCGTCGCTCCCGAGAAAACATTTCTTGACATCCGCAGAAACGCGAGCTGGTGGGCGCCATTCCTGCTGGGCACCCTGATCACTCTGCTTTTTACCTTTTACGTGGACCGGCAGATCGGCTTTGAGAAGGTCGCGGAGGCGAACATTAGCCGGAGCCCCCAGGCCCAGGAGCGGCTGAATGCTTTGACGGAAGCGCAACGCAGCCAGACCATGCACACGATTGCGGCGACTACCAAAGCTTTCAGCTACGCCTATCCTGTCACATCTCTTATCTTCGGAGTCGTCATTGCGGTCATTCTGCTGGTGAGCTTCAATTTCGG